>CAYUBS010000168.1:0-4875 GCA_964443145.1 uncultured Wenzhouxiangellaceae bacterium
ATTCCGCCAACTGCGCACTCATGGCGGGCAGTTGCCGGTACATTTCACTACCGCCGAGCACCGAGCGGTTAATTCGTTCGAGCGCGGCCCGAAATGCGGCAGATGAACCCGGGTAGTCACCCTTTTTTCGCTTGATGAATCCATCGAACATATCGTTGAGAAACTTCATGTCCTCAAGCTTGAACTGCTCAATGATATCAGCGCCCCGCTTAACAGCTTCCTCGGCGCCGTCATAATCTCCCCGCTGGATCAAAATATCCGCCTCGTTAAAAGCGAGGAACTGGTCCAACGGGGGTGGAACCATCCCCAGTGCGATACTAAGAATCTCCTGGGCGGTATCTATATCCCCCAGCGAATTATGCGCCCGGACCATGGGTGAGTATGTCGCCAGCGCAATCTGGAAGGGCGCTTCGTATTGAGCCATAAACTCTTCCACCAAATACAACTGCTCGATCCCGGCACGTATCCTTCCCAGCCTTAATTCGAGGATGGCAACAGCCCCACGTACCTGGGCCTTGTACTGCGGTGACTGTGCGGCCATTTCGGCCTGCTCCAGGAAATCCCGGGCTTCGTTTACATCGCCCTTGAACAGTGCAATACCGCCCAGGCGTAGCAAGGGCAGCACCGGCTGGTCTCCCAGCAGCGAGGCCTGTGCGTAATGCTCTTCCGCGCCGTCAAGGTTACCGCTGTCACGTAAAAGATCACCCAGCACCAGTTGGGCTTCGAATTCTTCAGGTTTCGCTTCCTGGTACTTTCTGGCATACCCGATGGCTGACTCCATGTCACCGGTACCCCGTTCCAACAGGGAAAGCTGCAGGTAAACCCCGACATTGAGCGAGTCTTTGTCCAGCGCCTTCAGAAATTGCTGCTTGGCCTCATCCAGCTCGCCGGTCACCATCAACATGTTGGCCAGTCTGCTGTGCGACATCGCATCGCCTTTCAACTGGACCTGCAAGCGCAGAAACGCGATGAGCTTATCCTGCTGACCTGACAAACGGTACTGAAGAAATTTGAGTGTAGACCGGTCCCTGGCAGGCAACCGGTAGTCCAAAGTCTGAGCCTGGCTTATTGCCGCCTGGGCAGAACGAAGGTCACCCGCATCAACCAGGTTAATGGCCTTGATGAACCATGCAAGCACAAACCCGGGGTCTGTTTCTACGGCCGCATCGAGGAAGGCATTGGACGCTTCAAAATCATTATCAAACAGACGCGCATTCAGTCCGGATATGTAGTGTTGAAATGCGGCGCTAGATTCACCATAAGTCTCGGCCAGTGGCAGGTCTTCCGCCATGCGGGCACTGCTGTGTGGCACTTCCAGGGCATCCCGCAGTTCGATGGACAACTCATCGATCGCGCCGTACAGGTCCCAGCCGGTTTCCGTCAACTCCACGACTTGTTTAAGCGACCGTGTTTCCCATGCCCGGACGGTAACTTTGTACTCGTCGGCAACCCGATTGATGGATCCCTCCACGAAGTACTGCCGGTTTGCATCGTCGGCAATTTCACGCATCAGCGATAGAGGAACATTCAGCCCGTCACTGAAACCCGCCTGCTTCATGCGCATGTAAAAACCATTTCCGAAATTGCCCCACGGCGAACTTGCGAGCACAAACGGGTTTTGCTGAAGGTCTTGAACAAGCAGTTCGGTAACACCGTACTGCAGCCAGTCGAGCTCGGGGTCACCGGATTCGTTTTCGAAGAAAAACACCGCCATGCGCCGCCGGAATGACTCGCTGGGAATGTAATGCGTTTCCTGAACGCCATCCTCGTTGGCAACAGAAATCATGCTGGCGGTTGCGCCCAGGTCCTTGCCGCCGAATACGGTCACCAGCAGTCCGATGGTGGCGATAACATTGATTGGCACGCCCACTTTTTCAGCCGTGGTGGAGCGGTCTGGCCCGGGCTTACCGTGTGACCAGGCCAACAGGATAACGGCCGGAATCAGGGAGTACAGACCCCAAAAGGCCGCATCTGTGATGTAGGGGGACAGCAGGTATCGTTCAACCAGGCGGTCGAGTATCTCGATCAGTACCCAGCAACTGCCAGCGTAAACACCCAAAGCCGGCAATATGCGTCGATTTTTGATTTCCTGGAAGATATCGGTCATGGCTTAAGCATTCTAATCGCAAACAGGATTTCACTCTAGCAATAGCGACTGGATCGACACAGTGCCATTAGATGGTCGGCAGCGCGGTTTCCCGCGGTTTTGCTAGCCCGAACACCTTCATCCGATAAGCTAGCGTCGAAGGCTTTATTCCCAGCAGCTCAGCTGCACCCCCCGGCCCGGAGATCCGCCAGCCGGTAAGTTCCAATACCGCAAACATATTGGCTTTTTCCTGCTCACGAAGCGCAGCCTCGGTAAGCCATTGTCCGCTAGCGGGTCGTTTGGTAGCCGCCAGCGGCCTGCCCGCTTCGTCTTCAGGCATGGCCAGGTCCAGACGCAGCTGCGTGCCGCTGGAAAGGATCACTGCCCGTTCGATAACATTCTTGAGTTCGCGGATATTTCCCGGCCAATCGTGTCGCATCAGGCCATCAAGCTGCTGCTGAGTGACACCCAGAGCATCCCTTCCCAACTCTGCACAGCTCAGTCTCAGGAAATGCTGGGCCAGCGGTGCGATGTCTTCAAGGCGCTCGCGCAATGGCGGAACCTCGATGGGAAACACGCTGAGCCTGTAATAAAGGTCCTGCCGGAATGTACCGGCGGCGACGGCGGCCTGTAAATCACGATTGGTGGCAGCGACCACGCGCACATCCACGTGGAGGGTCTTTTCATCCCCGACCCGCTCGAACTCATTTTCCTGCAGCGCCCGCAATAGCTTGCCTTGTTGCTCCAGCGGAATTTCACCGATTTCATCCAGAAACAGGGTGCCGCCATTGGCCAGCTCCATGCGCCCAACCCGGTCCTTGTGGGCACCGGTAAACGCGCCCCGCACGTGGCCAAAAAACTCACTTTCGAATAACTCGGAGGGTATCGAAGCACAGTTGACCTTGACCAGCGGCTTATCAGCCCGTGGACTGTGCAGGTGGATCGCGCGGGCGATCATTTCCTTGCCGACACCCGATTCACCGTTGACCAACACGCTGGCGCTGGTGGAGGCAACAGCTTCAATCTGTGACAAGGTACGTTTGAGGGCCTGGGAGCTGCCAATGATCTCACCGAAATTTGAGTTGACGTTGATTTCATCGCGCAGGTAATCGCGTTCCTGTTCAAGTTGTTCTTTAAGTCGTACGATTTCCTGCCAGGCTTCCTCCCGCTGGCGCTCGATTTCCTTACGCTCTGAAATGTCGCGGAACACGACCACTGCACCGGTGATTTCACCGCCCTCGATGATCGGAGTGCTGGTGTATTCGACGGGTACGCTGCTGCCGTCAGTACGCCAGAAGACTTCGCAGTCCAACTGGTGCACTTGCCCGTCGTGGATCGCCTTGTAAATGGGGCACTCTTCACGCGGGTACGGTGAGCCGTCCTCATGGGAGTGATGGTGAATATCGTGCAGTGTCTGGCCGATCACATCTTCGCCATGCCAACCCAGGATGCGAGTAGCTGCTGCATTGGCAAAAGTCGTGTTGCCATCAGTATCGAGGCCATATACCCCTTCGCCGGCAGAATCCAGGATCAGTTGGTGCCGCGTTTGCAGGCGCCTCAGTTCGTCATTGGATTTCATTTCACTTCCACCAAATTCACAAATATTTGTTAATTCTCTCACAGTTTTCTGTGATTCACAAATACTTGAGACCGCACAAGAAACTCTATCTGATTGTTTTTATAGCCTTTTGATACCTGGCACGAAATTCGCAATAACAGGGTTAAGAGACCAACAAAGTAAGGAGAGCAACATGAAGAACAGACAACAATTTATCAATCAGCCAACTACGCAAGAAGTGGAGGAGGCTTTTAAGCGTTTTGCACAACACAGGGAACAGCCCGCTGCTCCGGCATCCACCAGGCTGAGTGTGCTTGGTAGCTTGTTGGTGCTGTTGGTGCTGGCAGTAGCCAGCTCCAATGCCCACGCCCAATTGCCTGATCCCGGAATGGAGATTGATCCGGCACGCACCGCTGTGCTGATCACCGACCCCCAGAATGATTTCCTCAGCCCTCAGGGTGTTGCCTGGGGCGTGGTGGGTAACAGCGTTACCGCAAACAACACGGTTGAGAACATCGAGAGCCTGATGAAGGCCGCCAAGAGCAGCGGGATGCCGTTGTTTATTTCACCGCATTACTACTATCCGACCGATCATGGCTGGCAGTTCGAAGGCGCGCTGGAGGCGCTGATGCACAAGATCGGCATGTTTGACCGCAAGGGTGCATTAACCATGGAGGGTTTTGAAGGCTCCGGAGCTGACTGGCTGAAACGCTATAAACCGTTGATCGAGGACGGCCATACCATCATCAGTAGCCCACACAAAGTATACGGCCCGGAAACCAATGACCTCGTCTTACAACTGCGCAAACGCGGTATCGACAAGGTCATCCTGGGCGGCATGTCAGCCAACCTGTGCACCGAATCTCATATGCGCGAGTTGATGGAACAAGGATTTGAAGTGGCCGTGGTCAGTGATGCGACCGCAGCCGCCCAGGTAGCCGAAGGCGATGGCTACCAGTCTGCGCTGGTCAACTTTCGCTTCATTGCCAACACCGTCTGGACCACCGAAGAGGCCACAGCTGCCATCCGGTCCGCCAAATAAATTGAACCCACAGGAAACAGTCATGTTTAAAAGCCACACACGGATTCACCATCACGACATCAAGACAACAACAAGCATGTTCGCCCTTTTGGTCGCGCTGCTCTTGCTCACTTGTGCGCAATCGTCCCAGGCCGATCAAAGGACCGAACACAAGACCATCGAAATAAATGGTGTTGAGGTTTTCTACCG
>CAYUBS010000169.1:0-4857 GCA_964443145.1 uncultured Wenzhouxiangellaceae bacterium
CTCAGGTTTGGCATTCGGATCATGTGCAGCATCAAAGCCTGTTTCAGGCGATTTCTGAAATCCGCAAAATACTGGCTCCGCTGCAACCCATTAAAACGCATCCCAACCTTGGTTATCAATGGGTGGCACCCGTGAGCCAATTACGCGAGCGTCGATGGATGAGGCGAATAGCAGGCGCAGTTTTGCCTTTGGCGGCAGTCAGCGCAATACTGATCTGGTATGGGCAAGACACAACGCAAGTTACAAACGCTCCACCAATCCTCATAAACACACAATCCATGCTGCAATCGCCCGCCATGCAGGCATTTTCTAATGGTATTGAGCATCTGAACAACCAACAACTGGCCGAAGCCTTGGACTATTTTGAGTTGGCTGAGCTTGAAAACCCCCTTTTTCTGGAAGCCAGCATAATGAAGGCGGAAATTCTATATAAGCAAGCCGATTACCCTTCTGCCAAAACATTAGCCAGTGAGCTGCTGGAACGCGCTATTGCCCAGGGCGAGTATTATGTTGAGGTCTCGGCACAAGGCTTGCTCAGCCGAATCAGCGAACAAACCGGGCAATGGAACAACGCGCTGGATTGGGCCTTGCAGGCGGATAGTAATGCGCGAAATCAAGGCTTTGCCTGCGTGGCGGAAAATACCCGAATCCGAATTGCCGGTTTGATGAGCGAAACCGATCAGCCAGTTAATGAAGCGTGGATACCTATGCAATCAGAATTGACTGGGTCACTGGCAAAAGATGAGGAAGTACTGATTAGTGATTACCCGGATGCTTCGCATTGCAAATCATTGCGTGAGCGTTCAGAAGCTGACCCCATCGAACCGGATTTGTCGCAATGTCTTGATACTAGCAGTAGGTATCAGAGTTTGGCGATGAATAAGCAGCAGGTTTTATCAAGCCGTCGGTGGGTTTGATACGCTGCGCTTGCCCGCCCTACTCCTAACCCTCAGCATTAACTAGCGAGAACCCATTCAATTTCTTTGAATTGAGAAACTTTGAGATCTTCTGAGATTCTTTTAGCTGCGTTATCCATTCTGGCCCGGCATAGTGATTGCTGGTTCAACTAGATGGAAACGTTATGCAAATAGCTTCACGCAGATGGTCAGCGATCTTGATGATTAGTAGTTTGTTTATGGCAGTATCGCTGAATAGCAATGCGACCAATCCGGCAGATGACTACGCCGAAATTCGTGCCGCAATCAGCCAGTTAATCCCGAGCCTGAATAGTATGGAAATCAAGCCATCTGCTATCGAAAACATGCTAGAGGTTCGCGCCGATACCAATATCTTTTACGTATCCAGCGATGGCGGGTTTCTATTGAATGGACCGTTGCGTGACTTAGAGCGTGGTGAGAACCTTACTGAAAAACGCCTGGCTGAATATCGTAAAACCTTGCTGAAGGACATACCAGCTATTCAACCAGTCGAGTTTCCGGCCGATCATGCGAAGCAGAAAATCACAGTGTTCACCGATGTTGACTGCGGCTATTGCCGGCGATTTCATCAGGATTTGGATAAGTATCACCAGGCCGGGTTGGATATCGATTACGTTATGCTGCCACGGGCCGGCAAGGACTCACCATCTTACGTAAAAACCGTGAATGCCGTATGCGCCGCACAACCAGATGTGGCGATAACTGCAGCCATGAACGGCGAAACGCCTGCCTCTGCCGAATGCGATCATCCCATCGACCAGCATATGGCAATGGCCAAGGCAATGGGGGCTGTCAGTACGCCCAATATTGTCTTGCCCGATGGCAGGTTGATACGAGGTTATCAAACCGCAGCTGAACTAAGTCAATTGATGGGGTCAGAGTAAAGGGACAGAGTAAAAAGCTGTGGAAACGTTCAGGTTCGAAGATTGTGCACCTGTTCTCTGAACGACTCAGTGCCCAATACGAGACCGGTGTTGGCACAGTGTCTGATCTTCGCAATCACCTCACCATTCAGCGTTTCATTGGCCATCGTCCGCCAGGCACGCTGACGCTGGCCCTGATCGTCAGCCAGTTGCAGGTACAAGTGGTGCGGTGACCAAAGTTGGGCCTTCACCCCAAACGCGTGGGCCTTGTAGCTTGACCATCGGTAGTCTCCCGGGTCACTGACAATGCCTGCCCTGACAGGATTGAGTTCGATGTAGCGAAGACAGGTCAGCAGGTAGTGGCCTTCCTGCACCACGCAGGTCTTGAAACGGCCCTCGAACAAGGTGCCGCTGCGCGCATATGTGTAGTTGAAGTATCGAACATAAAGTCTGCCTAGAAACTGCATCAGCCAGGACAGGCCGGTCGCATCAGAAGGTGTAGCCAGCAAGTGAACGTGGTTGGTCATGAAAACCCAACCATGGATCGCGACTTTTGCGCGCTGTGCGCCCTCCGCCAGCCAATGGGCGTAGGCAGCCAGGTCTTCGTCGCAAGAGAATATGGCTTGCCGGTTGTTACCCCGCTGGATTACGTGAACCGGATAACCGGCAGGACAGAATCGAGCTCTTCTTGGCATCGGCATCGGAAATCTGGCGACAGTGAGCCCATGCTGAAGCAGTGGATCATAATTTTATATGTTGGTTTAGCGCATCTAATCGAAGGATAATCCACCTTCTGCATGTGGGTTTACTCTGTCCCTTTACTCTGACCCCATCATCACCTAGATTATCACCATGTCCACTAACAGCATCCCCGTCGCCAACACCGAACTGTTCGATTACCCGAAGTACTGGGCCGAGTGTTTCGGTGTGGCGCCGTTTTTGCCCATGAGCCGGGCGGAAATGGACGAGTTGGGCTGGGATTCCTGTGACATTATCATCGTCACCGGCGATGCCTACGTTGATCACCCTTCTTTCGGCATGGCCATTGTCGGCCGCTTGCTGGAAGCCCAGGGCTTCCGCGTGGGTATCATCGCCCAGCCCGACTGGCATTCGGCCGATGCTTTCATGACCCTGGGTAAACCGAACCTGTTTTTCGGGGTGGCGGCGGGCAACATGGACTCCATGATCAATCGCTATACCGCGGAGCGCAAGAGACGTTCCGATGACGCCTACACGCCTGGTGGAATGGGTGGCAAGCGCCCGGATCGTTGCTCCCTGGTTTACAGCCAGCGATGTAAGGAAGCCTGGCCGGATGTGCCGGTCATTCTGGGGGGAATAGAGGCTTCGTTGCGGCGTATCGCCCATTACGACTACTGGCAGGACAGTGTGCGGCGGTCCATCCTGCTGGACGCCACCGCCGACCTGTTGTTGTACGGTAACGCCGAGAGAGCCCTGGTCGAGGTGGCCCACCGGCTGGCCCGCGGTGAAGATGTCACCCACATCACCGATGTTCGGGGCACGGCCCTGATTCGCAAGGACACTCCCGCCGATTGGTGGGAGATCGATTCCACCCGTATCGACCGGCCCGGCAAAATCGACAAGGTGGTCAATCCTTATCTCAATGTGCGCGAGATGGATGAGGCTGAGAAACAGCGCCGGGATGCCGCGATGTACGGTGTGCCCGATCCGGCGGTAGAAGACAAAGTGACGTCGTTCACCCCCCATCCGGGTCGCGACCGTGACTGCACTGTAATCCGCCTGCCCTCGTTCGAGAAAGTACGCAATGATGCGGTGCTCTATGCTCATGCCAACCGGGTACTGCACATGGAAACCAACCCGGGTAACGCCAGGGCACTGGTGCAAAAGCACGGGAATCTGGACCTGTGGTTGAATGCCCCGCCCATTCCCTTGTCCACCCGTGAAATGGACTACGTATTCGGGATGCCCTTCGCCCGCGTACCGCATCCCTCGTACGAGGATGCAAAAATCCCCGCCTACCAGATGATTCGGTTTTCAGTGAACATCATGCGCGGCTGTTTCGGCGGCTGTACGTTCTGTTCCATCACCGAGCATGAGGGACGCATCATCCAGAGTCGCTCCGAGAAATCGATAATCGACGAGGTGGAGCAGATTCGGGACAAGGTTCCGGGGTTCACCGGCGTGATATCCGACCTGGGTGGGCCCACGGCCAATATGTATCGCATCGCCTGCAAGAGCCGCGAAATCGAGGCAGCCTGTCGCAGGCCCAGCTGCGTGTATCCGGGCATTTGTTCCAACCTCAATACGGACCATTCGGACCTGACCCACCTGTATCGCAAGACCCGTGAACTGCCGGGCGTGAACAAGGTGCTGATTGCCTCGGGCCTGCGTTACGACCTGGCCGTGAAGGACCCGGAATACGTGAAAGAACTGGTCACCCACCACGTCGGCGGCCAGCTCAAGATAGCGCCTGAGCACACCGAGAACGGCCCGCTGTCGAAAATGATGAAGCCCGGTATCGGCAGCTATGACCAGTTCAAAAAAATGTTCGAGAAATATTCAAAAGAGGCGGGCAAGGAACAGTACCTGATCCCCTATTTCATCGCCGCCCATCCAGGCACCACCGATGAAGACATGATCAACCTGGCCCTGTGGCTGAAGCGTAACGGGTTCACGGCCGACCAGGTACAGGCCTTCTATCCATCGCCCATGGCCACGGCCACCGCCATGTACCATTCCGGCAAGAACCCCTTGCGCAAAGTCAGCTACAAGTCCGATGAAGTATTGCCGGTGAAGGATCCGGTGCAGCGAAAACTGCACAAGGCCCTGCTCAGATATCATGACTCCAACAACTGGAACATGCTGCGCGAAGCGCTGAGGAAAATGGGCCGGGCCGATTTGATCGGTGACGGTGAGTCGCATTTGATTCCCACCACACAGCCAGAACCCGGCCAGGCCTACCGGGCTTCGCGAAGGAAAAATACTGAACAGGCGCACCGGCGACGTACCGGTAAAAAAATCCTGACCCAGCATACGGGCCTGCCGCCGCGTGATGATGGCAGCAAACCAGCCAGATC
>CAYUBS010000170.1:0-4795 GCA_964443145.1 uncultured Wenzhouxiangellaceae bacterium
CCGGCATCAGGTCGACGATAAGCCGGGGTGAGGTGTAGAGCACCACCATAAACGCGTCAATCTGGCGAAATGTGCCACTCCCGACTTGTTCCAGCTCCTCCGACAGTACCAGGAAACTGAACAGCGCCATCAGAAGGAACATGACCGGGACCATTCCCTTCAAATAACTGGAGGCGATATAACGGTCCAGTATCATCATGTTGACA
This sequence comes from uncultured Wenzhouxiangellaceae bacterium, assembly GCA_964443145.1. GTDB lineage: Bacteria > Pseudomonadota > Gammaproteobacteria > Xanthomonadales > SZUA-36 > JAHEFT01. The sequence continues at coordinate 207 of CAYUBS010000170.1, forward strand.
CCGCCTGCGAGCGCCGAACGCGTCGTATTATTTTCTTCCAGGGCACGTACAGAGTGGCCACCAGTAAAGCCAGCAGCGCGGGCGCCCAGAAAATAGTTTTAGCAGTCCCCTGCTCCACCCAGGTCTTACTGACATCCAGCAAGTTGAAATACACCGCATAAATGACCAACGCACCCATCATTCGGGCAAACCGGCCCTGCCTGGGGCGGCTGCGGCTCAGCGGAATCGCCAGCAGTGCCAGTAGCAGTGCCGAAAAAGGCGTGCTGATTCTCCATTGGAATTCCGCTCTGTCTTTATTTTTATCCGACTGTGCCAGTTCGAAGGTATCGCTGGACTTCGTCTTGTAACCGACCGGGTCCGGCTGGCCGGCAGGAATCCACATCGCGAAAGAACCCAGCTCAGCGAAAACGTCCGGGCCGTCAGCCACCCGCTTGTAGATATTGGCGTCATTCAGGGTCAACTGGTGGAATCCGGGCCGCACATCATATGTCAGGCGGCCGGCAGTAGACGTGATCACTTGCAAGTCATCGCCCTTGCGGCTCCTGATGAAGATTTCCTCCAGCTTCTCGCCCTTGCCGGAAACCGTCTTGACAAAAATGGTACGACCGCTTTCCTCAAAGCTGTAAAAACGTGCTGGCCGGATTCGATCCACTTCGGTCGCGGCCTCAACCCGGTTCTTGATTTCATAAGACTGTTGGTAAGCCCACGGCCGGACGAAAATAGAAAACAGTCCGATCAGGATGGCCAACAATATTGCCACGTTGAAGATGGGCCGCAATACCCGCATTTCGCTGATACCGCTGGAACGCATCGCATAAATTTCAGAATCGTTGTGCAGCCGACCCAGACCGATCAGCACGGCAATGTAAAGGCTAAGTGGAAAAAGCACCTCGATCGAAACCAGCGATTTCAGCACCGTTAATTGAAGAATTTCAGTTGGCGCCAGCAAAGCCGCGTTGGCATCCATCAAAAAGCGTGTGAGGCTGAACGTAATGAATATGGCAACGAGCACACTGCTCACCGTCAGGAACGGAACACTGATTTCCCGCCTCAGGTATTGATCAATGATCATGAAATAGTCAGACCCGCGCAGGAATTGTTATCATCGGCCCAGCCTAGAGATTTGTTTGACATGTACATAAATTTCCAAAAACTTTTGATCATTGTCACGTTTACTGCGTCAAGCCTGGTTTCACCCCTGCTGGCAGCGCAGGACCGTATCACCGGTTTTTCAGCGGATGATACGCTCACGATACGTTCAAGCGAAGCCATGATGGATGAGCTGCCCGATATCGTGCACTTCAAAGGCGGTTTCGAAATTCGGGCCAGTGACTGGTCCCTGGTGTCCGACAATGCCACATTGTACGGAAAGCTTGATGACCCGGAAACCATCGTCATTACCGGCACACCTGCTTCTATCCTCGTTAATACCATTTCGCACGGGCAGACTTCTACCATCAGTGGCCAGGCCGAACGAATTGTCTACCAGCGAGACACCAATAGCATCCGCATGGAAGGCAATGCGTCAATCGCGCGTGACACGCACAGCATGAACGGCAGTGAAATTGAATACGACATCGACAGCGATCACTTGAGCGCCGGTGGAACCGGTGGTGTGCAAATCACCATTCTCCCGGATGACTGGAATTGAACGGGGAAATGAAAAAGCCGGCATAAAACCGGCTTTTCCTTCAGTGCTTTTACCCAGGCCAGGTTATTTATTCCGATGGGCCACCAGTGGTACCTGGGCGGTTTCGGCTTCTTGCTTGCCGGCTTTTTCCCGTACCGGCCGCACCGGCCAGGTTTTGACAACCTGCACAGCGTGAGCAAGATCCACCGGATCATCTACTTCACACCAGCTCAAACCGTGGATTGAACTGATACCCACCACACCTGTCTGCGCCAGTTCGTCTATCGCGGAAAGGTACCAGCGCTTGAGGCCATCGCCCATACGCATCAGGGATTCGACTTTACGAGTGAAAATCTCGGCACCCGTGCGGCTGAATACCATCATGCCGATAGATTCGCCATTCACATGGGTCATGTCCAGGGTCTTGCCGACACGGCACAGCTGGTCGCGCTCAGACCATATCTTCATGTCATCCGAATCGTAGGAAACCTTCTGGTCGGTGGCAAGTGTGATCGGGTAATGGTCCGCATCCGTCAACAGGTGCTGCAGTACGGCCGCCTCGAACAGTGTATCGCCGTTGATCAGCACAAAAGGCGAGTCCATTTCATGACGTGCGACCCAGCAGGTACCCAGGTTGTCTGACAGGCTGAAGAACGGGTTGTACAAAGTGCGAACATTGATCCCCTTGATGTTGCTGATGTCCTCTTCTACCCGCTCGTGCCCAAAACCAGTCACCACGATGACTTCATCGATACCGGAAACAGCCAGTTGGGTGATTTGCCACTCCAGGATGGAAACACCGCCAGGCCGCAGGCAACACTTGGGGGTTACTTCTGTCAACGGCATTAGCCGGCTACCCTGTCCTGCACTCAATATAATGGCTTTCATGTTCCACAACTCCTAATTTGCCCGGGCGCCTGCCGCCTTACTGAACCCGGGTCTGAAATTTCCAATGGGTGATTTTACTTGTTTTACGTTAACAAAGTGTAAATTCGCAATTAAATTAAGGCGACAGGGACTAATTTAGTGATTTGCGACAATGGTTGCTTGTCCCGCCCGGACATCACCATGACCCTTTAACTCACCGCCCGCTACAGGTAAATTAGACGTCATGCTAATTGATCTAAATGACGCTTCGACCCCGAAGTTGCTGGAAACCGAAGTTTGCGTGGTTGGCGGCGGTGCCGCAGGCGTCGCGCTTGCCCGCAAACTGGCGGGCCGTGGTCATGATGTATGCCTGCTTGAAGCGGGCGGGATGGATTTCGAATCGCCCACTCAGGATCTGTGTCACGGTGACATTGTCGGCATGGAATACTACGAACTGAATCACGCCCGGCTGAGGTTTTTTGGCGGCACTACCAATATCTGGGGTGGCCGTTCTGTGCCTCTCGACCGAATTGATTTTGAAAAACGCGACTGGGTGCCACACAGCGGCTGGCCCATTACACTGGACGACCTGCAATCGTACTACCGCATTGCCCACGATTCCCTGGAGTTGGGAGAATACGATTACAGCAATGAAATGTGGGAAAAACTCAAGCTGAAACCACTCGCGTTTGACCCGGAAGAAATTGCCCACCTGTTCTGGCGTTTTGACAGCATGAAGGAGCGCTTCAACAGCAGCCAGGTAAGCGACCTGCTGGCTGCCAGCAAAGCGACCATCGTACTGCATGCAAACGTGGTGCATATCCAGGTCGGCGAAACGGCCAAAGAGGTGCAGCATATCGAAGTGCGCACACTGGAAGGGCGCAGTGCCCGGGTCCAGGCCAGGCACTTCGTACTGGCATGCGGCGCAATCGAGAACGCCCGCTTGCTGCTGCTTTCAGATGATGTGGAGAAATCCGGAGTCGGAAACAGCCGCGACCAGGTCGGCCGTTATTTCATGGAGCACCCGCACGGCCGGATTGCCCATATTGAAACAAACGACCCTGCCTGGTTCTGGGCGCATTACCGCAAACGATACCCGGCAACCGGACCGGCGGTGGCCCCTGCCCTGGTAACGTCGGAGTCGCTGCAACGCAGCAAGGGCATTCTGAACAGCGCAGCCACGTTCAAAATCCAGCGTAACCCGGAGCTGGGACTGGGCATGGGCAGCAAGGTTTACATGAACCTGAAGCACGACCTGAATGCCACACGGACCAATCGCCTGGTGTGGCATTTTTATCGCCAATTACTCGACTGGTTGCAAAAGCACCTTTCGATGACCCTGATCAGGAACATCGCAAAGGTCAAGCGAATGGAGCTTTACCTGATCGCACGCGCTGAACAGGCGCCCAACCCCAATAGCCGGGTCAAGCTGTCTGATTCGTTCGACGCATTGGGTTGCCGGCGCGGCGACCTGGACTGGCAGTTATCAGAACTCGACAAACGAACGGTGCTGGAACTGGCTCGTGCGACCGGGCGGGAATTTGAACGTCTCGGTCTTGGCACTCTGATCACCACGCCCTGGCTGGAAGACGGCACCGTAAACTGGCCGGTCGACCCGACCGTCGGCAACCACCCGATTGGTGGCTATCACCACATGGGAACCACGCGAATGAGCGATTCAGCGGCGACCGGTGTGGTTGACAAGAACTGTACCGTCCATGGATACGACAACCTGCACATAGCCGGCAGCTCCGTCTTCACGACCGGTGGCTGGGCCAACCCGACTTTAACGATACTCGCACTGTGTCACCGCCAGGCGGATCACCTGGACGAATTGCTGAAACAGGACAAACCGGACTAAAGCAAACAGTCAGGGTTGATCAGACAGAAGAATTTTCTCAGCCAGGTCGCGATCTGCGACAGAGTCCACATCCACCGCCGCGCGTGGATTGTCGATCAGTACATAGCCCACCCTACAGCCCATCGCACGTGACATGGACTTCAGGCCGCTCTCCATCGTCACCAGTCCCAGCAGGTAACGAAACAGCAGGCCATAGCCAATACGCTGCGCCATCCGCCAGGGGCGCTTACG
>CAYUBS010000171.1:0-4765 GCA_964443145.1 uncultured Wenzhouxiangellaceae bacterium
CGCTTCATTGCGGCCGGCAATTCGTCCCCCATCGAAATCAGCTGCTCCCGCACCAGTCGCTCAGCTTCCTCGTAACGACGCGCAACCACCAGCGTCATCCAGTGTGTGCCAATCAGGTTGGAGTTCTTTCCCGATTTCTGTAAACCCTCAAGAACCAGCCGCTCGGCTTCGTCTGTATCCCCCAGCAGAACCCAGGTCCTTGCCAGGTTGGCGATATCTTCCGGATTGTCCGGTGCCAGTTGATAGGCCCGGTTGGCCAATTCCCAACCCGCTGCCAGGTTGCCGTTATGGGTTTCCATCTTGGACATGAAGCGCAACAGGATGGTTGAGTCAGGACGCAGATCCAGGAGGTCCGACAGCATGCTCCTGCCTGCCTCCCAGTCTCCCCTGATGGACAGGTTGCTGGCATAGTTGACCATCAGCAATTCGTTCAACGGGTCACGTTGCATCGCGCCCTGCAGCACCAGGTGCTCTTCCGGATACCTGCCCAACTGGCCCAAAACACCTGCCAGCCAGAGTTGTGCAGGTATGTATTCTGCATTCAGGTCAATCGCCTGACGCAAGGCTGATTCTGCCGCATCCAGCTGGCCGATCTGCCAGCGCGCCAGGCCCAGAGCAGCAAATGCTTCAGCCGACTCGGGATCAAGCTCCAGTGCCTTCTCGATCATCGTTTGTGCTTTCTTGGTTGCCTTGACCGTAGTGATATTGCCGTACAGCGAAATCAGCAACCAGGTATCCGCCATGGCTGCATAGGCCGGGGCAAACTGCGAGTCGTGTTCCAGCGCCTTGGCAAACAGCTCGATGGCACGCTGAAGCTCGTCGGGCGTACGGCGCCACCAGTGCAGGCGGCCGGTCCGGTAGGCCTGCGAGGCCGCCAGACTATCGCTACGGGCAGCCGGCTTCGACTTCAGGCCTTCGAAAGAGTCCACCAACGCAGTGGCAATACTGTCCGCTACCTCGTCCTGGATCTTGAAAATATCCTTGAGATCGCCATCATAAATCTTGGACCAGATGTGAAAACCATCCTCAACGTTAATCAACTGAGCGGTCAGCCGAATACTGTCACCTGATGTTCGCACACTGCCTTCCAGCACCGTGCTGACGTTCAGCAGGCGCCCGATTTCACGAATGTCCTTGCCGCCATCACGGAACGCAAACGAAGAGGTGCGTGCCGCCACATTAAGGCCATCGACCTGGGCCAGCAGGTTCAGAATTTCTTCCGACACCCCGTCACCAATATGGGCCTGGTCACTGTTCGCGGACAAATCCGCGAACGGCAGAACGGCAATGGAGTTCTCAGGCGCAGTAAATTCCCTTTCCACCAGTTGTTGGGCCGGTGCCTGGGCTTCGAACACACCCGAGTAATATTGATAGAACACATAGGCCAGTCCGCCCATCGCCAGCAGCATGAAGCTGAACAAAATGGCGCTTTGGGAGCGGCTGAGTAAACCTTCACCCTTGGTACGATGAACACCGTCAGGGCGAACCTCCAGGTGCCAGGCCAGCAGGAAAACCAGTGGGAAGCCCAGGATGACGACAATGACCACCAGGGTCGGCACCCATTCCGGCAGGCGCAAGGGCTCAACCGCTGCATCCATTAATTGCAACAACACGAATACGGCCACGGCATAAGCACCCACCGTTCGTAGCACTTTTCGCCGGTTCAGTTCAGCCAGAGTGGCCGATATGAAAGAGTGGCGTTCGGTCATTAAATTTGCCCTGTTGGTTAAATTTATCCCACGTTCAGATAATAGACGTTCCGAAACGGGTTTTAGTTTCCTTATTTTTTTCGCTTTAACGCGAAAATCGCTCAGAGCGCCTCGTCGCCCTCCTCGCCCGTACGGATTCTGACCGCTTTCTCAAGCGCCTGCACGAATATCTTTCCATCACCAATTCGCCCTGAGGCCGCCGAATCCGCTATTGCCTCGACCACTGCATCAACGCGGTCATCAGGTACGGCAACCTCCAGTTTCAATTTAGGCAGGAAATCGACCACGTACTCAGCGCCACGGTACAACTCTGTGTGGCCCTTCTGGCGCCCGAATCCCCGGACCTCGGTCACGGTCATTCCCTGGATTCCGGTTTCCGCAATTGCATCTCTTACATCATCCAGCTTAAATGGTTTGATGATTGCCGTTATCATTTTCATGGCAGCTTCCTTTCGAAGAGTGGATCATTTGACTTTAATGCGGGCATAATCAGGCCGCAAGCGCCAAAGATAAATTACAGGAAATCATTGATGATAGATCTTCGCACAATCGACGAACTGACCCGTAAACTGGGTGACGCCCTTCCCCCTGGTGTGACCCAGGCGAAAGAGGAACTCGAGAACCAGTTTCGCACGGTTCTGACCGGCGCCTTTGAAAAAATGAACCTGGTCGGCCGTGAAGAGTATGACGCGCAATGCGTGGTTCTGGAAAAGACCCAGGCCAGGCTGGAAGACCTGGAGAAAAGGCTGGATCAGCTGGCAGACGGCTGAAATGTAAACTGCCGTCCCCAGAGAATTCGTTGATCGCGATACGATGGTCAGTAGAGGTCTTTTAGCTCATCCTCGTACTTCGAATACAAGGCATAGTTATGGGCAATTGCTTCTGTGCCCTCACCTTGCTGAAGGCGCGCAACCCGTAATTGCTGTTTAACCCATTGATGCTCTGCCCAGTTTCCGCCACCTGTTTTAACGATTTCCATTTCCGCATTTTGGGCGCCCAGGGTCGTGCCCACCCCACTGTATAGCCGGGACAGATCGGCGGGTGAAGGCATTTCTCCTGCTTCATTCTTCGCTTCGATTTCCGCTGCAAGATCCTGCATTTCCTGCGCATACGATTCTTGCGCAGCTCGGGCTTTGCCTAACACGCTGACATAGGCTGTCAGCTGTTTCTCTGTCAGTTCTTCGTCGTCCGGCGGTTCGTAGATATCAGAACCAGCTTCTTCCATGAGTCGCCCCTGCCGCTCCAACTCTCCGATAAAGCCACCCGCCACGGGAGGGTCTGATTGCTCACTCCGGGAAACACTGCGGTCCGGAATGCCGGAGTCCATTGCACCCCCGAAAAAGACCATCCCGATGACAACGTTGATGATAATAATGGCCAGTAGGGAAACCACAAAATGCACCAGCCGACCACCGGAAGGCACTTCCAGTGCCAGTGGAATGATCTTGTACAAAAAAATCAGCGAGAGAATTCCGCCCGCCAGTGAAATGAGGAAACCCACCCAGGGCACCAGAGCGCCGATAATCCCCGCGATCCAGGCTGGAATAAACGCCAGGCTCAGTGCTGCGAAAGCCCGTGAGAAATTGGGCTTTCCCTTAAATACACCGGCCAGGAAATTGACTACGAAGACCGCGATAACAAATCCTGCAACGGCCATGACCAGGCCGGAAAGCAGGACTACAAAAATATTACCCGGGTAAAGATAATAGGAAAAACCACCCATCAACCGCGCCAGCAAGATACTGAACAGGAGATTGGCGACTATTAACGGGCCGGTAAGCACCATGGCGGTTTGTTGCCACCCGGGATTTTCATCCAGGTAGCTTTTCCAGGTAGCCTCATGGTCCAGAAGCCCTCCCTTGGTCAGGGTGAGCGTTTTTGCGAAATCAAATGACATGGCGATTTTCCCAGGTTGGTTGAGATTTACAAATTGTAACTCTTGTCGGCATGCCGTCAATGGCCGGTCTGCCGAGCAAAACACCTACACAAGTCAACAGAGGATCCTGATTACTACCTGCTGGAAATGGCGCAACATCCTGCCTGGAAGCACCCAGAATGCAAAACTGCAGGAGAATAGACTTGAGTCTCGCACAGGTATTCACCCGCGCCGGCGTGGGCGTCCATGCGCCTGAGGTTATTGTCGAGGTCCATGTCGGAGGTGGCTTGCCGCGCACCTCGCTGGTAGGTTTGCCAGCGACCGCCGTGCGCGAATCCAAGGACCGGGTTAAGGCCGCGTTGCTGAACGCCGGCTTCGATTTTCCGCAAAGCCATATCACCATATCACTCTCACCCGCCGACCTGCCCAAAGAAGGGGGTCGCTACGACCTGCCGATTGCCCTGGGAATCCTCGCAGCATCAGCACAAGTAGATGACAGTCGCTTCGGTGATTACGAGTTTGTTGGTGAACTCTCCCTGGGCGGCGATCTCAATCCGGTAAGAGGGGTGCTCCCTGCGGCGCTGGGTGCCCACCATTCAGGCCGTGGCCTGGTGGTCCCGTTAACCAACGGGGCCGAAGCGGCGCTTGCCCGGGGTAAGCATCAATATTGTGCTGCCAGCCTGCTGGCAGTCGTTTCCTGGCTGGATGGAAGAAAACAATTACCTCCCGTCACATTAGCTTCGCACTCATCAACCGAAAACAACCGTGATTTGTGCGATGTTTACGGACAGCAACGAGCCCGCCGGGCACTGGAAGTGGCCGCTTCTGGTGGCCATAACCTGCTATTTTCCGGCCCGCCCGGTACCGGAAAAACAATGCTTGCTTCCCGGCTTCCGGGCATTCTGCCACCTCTGAGTGAGCAGGAGGCTCTGGACACAGCTGCAGTGGCCTCAGTCAGCCAACGCGGCCTGGACATCAGCCGGTGGCGGGTCCGCAGTTTCCGCGCGCCACACCACACGGCCAGCAGCGCCGCATTGGTGGGTGGCGGGTCGAAACCACGACCGGGCGAGATCTCCCTGGCACATCATGGCGTGTTATTCCTGGATGAGTTGCCCGAATTCAACCGCAACGTGCTGGAAGTGCTGCGTGAGCCCATGGAATCAGGAAAGATCGTGATTTG
>CAYUBS010000172.1:0-4763 GCA_964443145.1 uncultured Wenzhouxiangellaceae bacterium
ATGACGCCGCAAAACCAGGTGGGCTTGTTCGCCTTGCTGGGTATGGGCGCCATGATGTCGGGCAGCCTGCAGGCGCCATTGGCCGCACTGACAGCCATGCTGGAGCTGACCGACAACCCGCAGATTATCCTGCCCGGCATGCTGGTAGTTGTTATCTCGGGGCTGACCACCAGCGAGGTTTTTGGCAAGGACTCGGTGTTCAGCACCATACAACGCTCCAGTGGATTTCGGGCGGGCAACGATCCCCTGGTACAGGCCCAACGCCGTATTGGTGTGGCCAGCGTGATGGATAGACAGCTGGTGCAGCTTGAGAAAAAGGTGCAACGTGGCCAGGCGCTGGAACTGCTGAGAAAAGAACCCAGGTATTTGCTCATTGGCGTCGGCGGCGGCCGGCAGGTGCTGATGCCCGCATCGCACCTGGCGAGTTTTCTCGAAGCGCGGGATACCATGCCTGATGCCGAATCCATCGACTTGATGGCCATTCCGGCCAAGCGCTGGCAGGTTGGGGCGGTAAATCTGCAGGCCAATCTGCAGGAAGCGGCGGAAATGCTGGCGCGGCCCTCGATCGAAGCACTGGTGGTGAAACGCCGTACATCAAACGGTAACGGACGCGTTTTTGGAATACTCACGCCCGAGATGGTTGAAAGCGCCTACCGGAGCTAGCTTCACTTAAGTTGATTAACACATAGCTCGCGCAACTTTTCCGGATACTGCTATAGTTCGGCCAAATCAACTGTGTCTGGAGAGCCACATGCATCGTATCGTCACCCTGTTTTTGATTGCCGTTTTCACATTAGTCCCCCCTACATTTGCGTTGGCCGATTCGGGTTCCGGGCAGAAGGCGGTCCTGGTCACGGGCGCCAGTTCAGGCCTTGGCCGAAACATGACAGAGATGATGGCGGCCAATGGTTATTTTGTTTATGCCGGCGCCCGTAAAGATAAAGATATCGCCGAATTGAACGCAATTGAGAACGTTCAGGCGGTCCGGCTGGATGTGACGAAGCAGGATGAAATTAATGCGGCAGTCAAAACGATAGCGGATGGCGGGCGGGGGCTTTACGGCCTGGTCAACAACGCCGGCGTGCTAGTGCTCAGTCAGCTGAATGACATTGATGAGCAGGAATTTGACTGGCAGATGGATGTTAATGTTTACGGGCCTTACCGCGTCACCCGGGCTTTTGCTCCGTTGATTATCGAATCCAAAGGCCGAGTTGCCATCATCGGTTCGATTGCAGGAACACTTTCATCGGCAACCTGGGGCCCTTACTCCATGAGCAAACATGCGATGGAGGCTTATGCAGACGCATTGGCAGATGAAATGAAGAATTTTGGTGTAGAGGTAAGCCTGATCGAGCCGGGTACCTACCAGTCAAAAATTGCAGATGCCGCTGCTAAAAAAGCAAAGCAACGCAACCAGGCCGACGTGAATGAGACGGTAGACTGGCTGACCACGGCCCTGGCCGAATCCGGAGATCCCGACGACGTTTCAAAGGCGGTCATGCATGCTTTGTTTGATGGCTCTCCCAAGTCCCGTTATATGGTGGTCCCCAACCAGGACCAGGCTCACATGACCATCAACAGCGCGATGGAAAGGTTGGTCGAGCAAAACACCGACCAGCCATATAGTTATGACCGGGCGGCACTTATTGAAATGCTGGATAAAGCGCTGGAGGCTCAATAATTGGCCAATTTGGGTCGCGCTGCCCTGATCTGTGGCGCACTGCTGGCTGTTTTCACATACGCCCAGGCACAGGCGGACACCGCCAGCTGTGATAGGGAAGGCGCCGCGCTGGAGCAGGCGCGCAAGCTGTTGAAGTCCTCACCGCTGATCGACGGGCATAACGATCTGCCGTGGGTGATCCGCGAAGAGACCGGTGGCGACGTGCTTTCCTACGGGTTGGCCAATCCCACCGAATTTGATACCGACATCCCCAAACTCCGCGCGGGTCTGCTCGGTGCCCAGTTCTGGTCTGTGTGGGTTCCCGGGGAGATTCCGGCGATCGATTACGGCAAGGTGCAACTGGAACAGATCGATATTGCGCGGCAAATTATCGACGCCCACCCCGAAACCTTCGAACTGGCCCGGACTGCGGATGATATCGAACGTATTTACGCTGCCGGCAAAATCGCGTCCCTGCTGGGTATGGAAGGAGGCTACGCACTCTACAATTCGCTGGGGGCCATGAGGTCTTTCTACCAGCTGGGCGTGCGATATATGACCCTGACCCACAACGTTAGCCTGGACTGGGTGGATGCCGCGCTGGGTGAACAGACCCACGGCGGGCTCACCCAATTTGGCCGTGCCATGGTGCGCGAAATGAACCGCAGCGGCATGATCGTGGATCTTGCCCATACCTCACCCGCTGCTATGCACCAGGCGCTGGATGAAACCCGTGCGCCGGTCATCTGGTCGCATGCGGCGGCCCGGGCGTTGGTGGATCATCCGCGCAACGTGCCTGACGATGTGTTGCGTCGAGTAGCGGATAATGGCGGCGTGGTGATGGTGACTTTCATTCCCTCCTTTCTTTCCCAGGAAGTCTGGGACATGGAAGAAACGATGTGGGATACCGCTGGGTCCCTTGAGGAGATCAGTGAATACCGCAAGGCCTGGCTGGACTATGACGCCGAACACGGGGCCAAACGTGCCACTATTGAGCAGTTGGTTGCCCATATCGAACACGTCCGCGATGTGGCCGGAATAGACCACGTGGGCATCGGCAGTGATTACTGGGGTATGCCGGATGGCCCGCTCGGGCTGGAGGACGTTTCCGGTTTTCCGCGCCTTTTCGCAGCGCTAATCTGCCGGGGGTGGGGTGATCCAGATCTGAAAAAACTCGCCGGCCAGAACCTGCTGCGTATGATGCGCCGGGTGGAGGCAGTCGCCGGGCGTCTGCAGAAGGAAACACCGCCCTCCAACGCAACCATCGGGCAGCTGGATCAGCCAGCGGGGTAGCGCAAAACAGGCCCCTCCCGTTCACGCTGGATTCATGGTGTACATCATATAGTAAACCTGTCCCCTTCCATTGCGAGGGCAGGAGTTTGCCATGAACAGACCAGTTCTAACCTTGATTTGCCTCTTCGTTTTGGCGGCGGGTCTGCCGAATCTGATGGCCCAGGAAGACGACTGGCCGCGCACGCTTCCGCTGGAGCAGGGCACGGTAACCATCTACGAGCCGCAAGTGGATGAGTTAAAAGATGACGTACTGCGTTATCGAGCAGCACTTGCCTACCGCGCAACCCGCAAATCAGAGCCGGTGTTTGGTGCCGGCTGGTTTGAATCGACCGTCGACATTGACAAAGCCAGTGGCGTTGTCCGTCCCACCAATCTGCGCGTAACGCAAACCCGCTTTCCCGCCGGGACCGACGATGTTGAGGCCCAACTGGCAGCAGCACTGTCGCAGGAATCACCCGATTGGAACCTGGATTTCTCCATTGCCGAACTCGAGGCAGCTCTGAAACAGTCCGACGAAGAAACCCTGGCGGCTCAAAACCTGAATACGGCGCCGCCCCTGGTTATTTACCGGGATAATCCTGCGCTGCTGGTTTCGCTGGATGGTGATCCGGTATTGCGTGAAATTGAAAACAGTGAACTGGAAGCCGTCATCAACACGCCTTACCCGTTGATCTATGACGGCAAGCGCTACCATCTTAATGTGGCCAAGGGTGTTTGGTATCGCGCCGATAAGGCTACTGGTCCTTACCAATACGATAACCGCCCGCCGTCAGATATCGTGAAAATGGTTGATGACGGTGATGCCGGTGCGGCTGAAGATGCTCCGACTGAACCGGTTAGCGCAGCGAATGCCCCGGAAATCGTGGTAACGACAGAGCCGGCGGAACTGGTCGTAACCGAGGGTCCGGCTGCCTTTGTGCCGTTGGTAGATGACTTACTCGTACTGCAGAATTCAGATGACGATGTGTTCATGCACCTCGGTTCACAAAAGTACTACATCGTATTGGCCGGACGCTGGTATGAATCCTCCTCGTTGAACGGTCCCTGGGACTACCGGGCGGCCGATCAGCTGCCACCGGCCTTTGCCAAAATTCCTGAAGACTCTGCCCAGGCCGATTCGCGTGTTTACGTGGCCGGAACTGAAGAAGCAGAAGAGGCCGTGCTGGATGCTTATGTACCCCAGACCGCCGCCGTCGCACGTGGCGAGGCCGATATTGACGTCCAGTACGACGGCAATCCGGTATACCAGTCTGTTGATGGCACCGACCTGACTTATATTGCGAATACAGGATCTTCCGTGTTGGTGGCTGATGGCTTGTACTACCTGGTCCAGGATGGCGTCTGGTACGTATCCGACTCACCCAACGGTCCGTGGCAGGTAGCGATAGAGCGGCCTGCCCAGGTCGATTCAATCATGCCTACCTCGCCGGTGCACAACGTCAAGTATGTCCAGGTATACGATGTCACGCCCAGCGTGGTTTACGTCGGCTACACCCCCGGCTATGTCGGGAGTTATGTGTACGGCCCGACTCTGGTCTATGGTTCCGGCTACTACTACCAGCCATGGGTGTCACCCTATTATTATTACCCCCGTTTCAGCACCTGGGGGTTCAACGTCAATTACAACCCCTGGAGCGGATGGAACTTTGGCCTGAGTTGGGGCTGGGGACCGTTCAGTGTGGGCTATTACTCCGGTGGTTATTGGCATAATAGTCACCGCTGGCACCACCGCCACTATGGCCGGCACGGGCCGCGCGGTTACCGGCCACGACCGGGGCACCACGGACGCCATGGAAATGGGCGCAATCGC
>CAYUBS010000173.1:0-4738 GCA_964443145.1 uncultured Wenzhouxiangellaceae bacterium
CTTAGGCAGTGCCTCGCCTGAAGGGCGGACTGGGGGGTATTTACTTCAGGACGCGCTCGAGACATCCCTGTTCGCTCGGAACGCGCTCCCGGCGCGTTACGGTCCTGAAGCAAACACCCCCCAGTCCGCCCTTCAGGCTGACACGCCGCAGGCAACACCCCTTTTCATCACCGTGCGCGTAAAAGGCACGGAGTCACGACGCCGGAAGCGCTGTTTGAAAATTATCGCTTGCATGTACCGCCTTTTTCCTTTTACTATCGAGGCTTACTCATTCAGACCGGCTGAGGGACTGGCCCTTAGACGCCGGGGCAACCGACGAAGCTAACCCCTTCGAAAAGGTGCCAACTCCTGCGAAGACACGTTGTGTTTTCGGGAAATGAGTGACCCGGTAGCGCTTCTGATGGAACGGGTCATGCTCAGCCTGCTTTTTGGGGTTTCCGATTGAGATTGTTTTTTACAACCGGAATCGCAAAAGGAATACGGAATGAGCACAATCCCCGAAACAGTACACCAGGACACTTTGGCTGCACGTTATGCAGTGGACAGCGATGACGCGCATGGCGCGGTGATTCCGCCGTTGTACATGAGTTCCAATTTCTCGTTTCACGGTTTCGGTGAGAAACGCGAGTACGACTACACCCGTTCGGGTAATCCCAATCGTGATCAACTTGCGGGCGCACTGGCGGCGCTGGAAGGCGGTGCCGGTGGCGTGATTACGGCTTCCGGAATGTCGGCCGTACATTTGGCCACCCAACTGGTAAAGCCGGGTGAGCTGATTGTAGCTCCGCATGATTGTTACGGCGGCTGTCACCGCTTGTTTACTGCGGCTTCCAGTCGCGGCCTGTTTGACCTTTCCTGGCTGCCGTTGTGGGAAACGGAGAGTTCTGTCCAACGCATCCTCGAGCTGCGGCCGAGAATGGTCTGGATTGAAACGCCCAGCAACCCTTTGCTGCGAATTACCGATATCGAAGCGATTTCAAAGGCAGCACATGAAGTAGGTGCCCTGGTGGTAGTCGACAATACGTTCCTGTCTCCGGCAGGCCAGCGTCCCTTCAGCCTGGGCGCGGATATCGTGCTCCACTCCACCACCAAGTATATAAATGGCCACTCCGATGTGGTCGGGGGTGCAGCGCTGGCCAAAGATGATGCTTTGGTGGAAGAGCTGGCCTGGTGGGCCAACTGCCTGGGCCTGACCGGTTCACCTTTTGACAGTTACCAGGCATTGCGTGGTTTACGGACTTTGAGTGTCCGTTACCGGCAGCACGCTGAGAATGCAGCTGCTGTCGCTGACTACCTGGACAGCAGCAGCCTGGTCGATAAGGTTTATTATCCTGGCCTCGCCAGTCATCCGGGGCATGAGTTGGCGCGGCAGCAGCAAGAGAGCTTTGGCGCGATGATCAGTTTTGAGATTGACGCTACGCAGCAGGAGATTCCTGTTTTTCTTTCAGCCATCAAACTGTTCACGCTGGCCGAATCGCTGGGTGGTGTCGAGAGCCTGGTGGCGCACCCGGCCAGCATGACCCATGCGGCCATGTCTGCCGAGGACCAGGCAGCCGCCGGCATCAGTTCCTGCCTGCTGCGTTTGTCCGTTGGGATCGAGCATGTCGATGACCTGCTGGCTGACCTGGAGCAGGGGTTTGAGGCGGTTCGTCATTACCGCCAGCAGAGCAAGGTACGTAGCGTCGCCTGAGCACGTTGCATAATGCGGCGGTGTGCCGCATGCTGCGTAAGAAGCAGGCTAAATGACTATACCCATGCAGATTAATAAGACGTCAGTGCGATTTTCCGGCTGGGCAGTGCTGTTGGCAGCTGCCCTGTTTTCGTTGCCTGTTCAGGCCCAGGTGGAGTCCAGCCCGCTTGAGAGTCAGGTCAATGCGGATTTACTCAACCTGAAGATCGAAGCGGTCGGAGCCTCCACCACGCTGAGTGAGCAAGTCGCCGGAACACTGATTGATCTGTACCGCCGGTCCTTGTCGAACCTGGAACGGGCTCGCGGTGAGCAAGCCAGGGCGGACGAAATTGCTGCATCAGGGCTGAGTGCGCCGGATGAGATAATCAGCACCCGCGCAGCTATCGACAAGTTACGCGCCGAACAGGATAAGGTCAGTAGCGAAATACCGGCCCGGACAAAGTTTTCTGAACTGGAACTGTCTTTGTCCGAAGCCAAAACCGGATTAAACGCCGCCGAGACAAGGCTTGCCAGCCTCAGGCAGGAATACACGAATGAAGTCGCGCGGCCAGGCGAAGCCCGGGAGCGGCTTACCGCGGCCCGGACAGAGCGTGATGCCGCGATAGC
Source organism: uncultured Wenzhouxiangellaceae bacterium (assembly GCA_964443145.1). Lineage (GTDB taxonomy): Bacteria > Pseudomonadota > Gammaproteobacteria > Xanthomonadales > SZUA-36 > JAHEFT01. Next base: position 2,297 of record CAYUBS010000173.1, read on the forward strand.
AAAAACCAAGGCCTCTGCCCCCATTGGCGAATCATTGGATGTCATCGAAGCACGACTTTGGCGCCTGCAGACACGGGTCGAGCGCTTGACTGCCGAAATGCGCAGACTCGAACAGGAATTACTGACGCACGAGTCTCGGTTGGAACTGCTTTCCATACAACAGGAACAGGCTGATATAGAGCTTGAGCTTGTACGCGCCCGGATTGGCCTGTTGGAGGGCGCCATCAGCGAGCGGCGTGGAGCAGAAGCTGAAAAGGCACTTCAGAAGGCCGTAACGGCAAGCGAGGAATTTGCCAGCCAGCACCCCACAATGGCCCGACTGGCTGCCGACAACATTGCGCTGGGTGACCGTTTAACCCAGCGAATACTTGATATTGAGAGTGCTTCCGAGGAGCGCGATACTGCTCAACAGCAAGTTACCCGCCTGGTTGATGAACTGACCTCAACGGGCAACAAACTGGCCATTGCCGGCCTGAACCAGACCCTGGGGCAATTGCTGATTGATCAACGACGTGAGCTGCCTGACTTGCGGAAATTGAATCGACAAACCCGGGAACTTGAACAGAAAGTTGCAAATATTGGCCTCGAGCAGATTGAGCTGGGGGACCAGCGTCGTGAACTTCGCAATCCCGACAGCTTCATTCAGGGATTGACCCGGGGGTTGTCTACAGAAGAAGTTACTGAAATCGAGTCCGAACTGAAAGTCCTGGCACAAAATCAGGTGGGATTACTGGATAAAACCATTACTTCAGGTGCCCGCTACATGGGCGTTCTGAGTGAGCTTGATCTGGCCCAGCGCCAACTGGCTGACACTGTCTCGGAGTACAGGGATTTTCTGGATCGTACTCTATTATGGGTCCGCACAACGCCTCCGGTTGGTTTGGATTCGTTGCTGACTTTCCCGGCTGATGTGAAGATCTTTCTTTCTCTGTCCAACTGGGTTCAGTTTGCCAGGGATTTCGTAGCTGCATTGAATGGAATTACTTTCGTCGTTCCCTTACTGATCGGTTTGCTGCTGCTGGGTTTTTTCAGACCGCGAATTCTCGCTAAGATTGATGCCCTCGCAAAAAACGTCGGCCGGATCAGCAAAGATAGATTCAGGGACTCGCTATGGGCACTGGTTTATACACTGGTTGCTGCATCTCCGTTTCCCTTGCTGATGGTAGTCACTGGGCTGGCCGTGGGCTCTTTCGCATCAGCTTCAGAATTTTCCAGCGCTCTGGCCTCAGCCCTGTTGGTTGTTGGCGGAGACGTGTTGCTCATTCGATTTTTCCATGTGGGCTGCCGTAAGCAGGGGCTATTGCGGGTGCACTGCGGTTGGGAGGAGCCAAGCACCGCTCTACTCAATAGAGAACTGCATTGGTATCTCTATGTGTTTCCCCTGGCACGCATTATCGGGCATACCAGCTTCGTGCTCGAAGAGGGCGGCGCACCCGGCGGCCTGACTGTTATTTCCCTGGTGATTACGGCGGCAGCCTTTACCGTTTTGCTTATCCGTTTGTTTACACCGGACGGTGGAATCCTGCAGGGTTATGTTCACCAGCGCCCGCATGCGCTGCTGACCCGTAGCGTTCCTGTGCTGTTAGTACTGTTTGGGTCCGTTCTGCCGCTACTGGTTGTCCTCTGGCTGGTGGGATACAACTACACGGCTTTCGTGCTGGCTGGTAGTTTCATGTACTCATTCTGGTTGATTCTTGGGCTGATGATGCTCCAGGATCTGGTTGCACGCTGGCTTAACCTGGGGTACCAACGCCTGGCCTACCGTGCTGCAATCGAACGCAGAGATGCTGCCCGTGAAGCCCGTCGGGTCACTAAAGAGGAGGGTGAAGAAGCCGCCGGGTTTGAGGAAGCAGACTATGAGATTGAAGAGCAGCAGGTAGATTTTGCGGAACTCAACAGCAATAGCCGCATTTTGCTCAAGGTGATTGTGCTGTTCGCAGCAGGTTTCTGGCTGTGGCTGATATGGGCTCCGGTGATTCCTGCGCTGAGCATCCTGGATGAGATCATTTTATGGTCAAAGTCCAGCATCATTAATGGGGAATCTATCCAGTCGCCGGTCACCCTGATGACTGTCTTTGCCGCGGTGCTCGTTGGCATTGCAACCGGTGTAATGGCCAAAGGTTTGCCTTCACTGGTTGAACTCATTTTGTTGCACAACACTAATTTGACTACGGGTGGCCGCTACACCGCCAACACCTTATTGAGCTACACCATTATCGGTGTCGGTACGATCACGGTAATCACCATGCTCGGTGTGAGCTGGTCCAAAGCACAATGGCTGGTCGCCGCATTAGGCGTGGGTATCGGTTTTGGCCTGCAGGAAATCTTCGCCAACTTCATCAGCGGCCTGGTCATCCTGTTTGAGCGCCCCATTCGCGTGGGTGACGTCGTTACCGTTGGGGAAACCAGCGGCGTGGTTACGCGCATCCAGATCCGCGCGAC
>CAYUBS010000174.1:0-4696 GCA_964443145.1 uncultured Wenzhouxiangellaceae bacterium
ATCCTTACAGGACAATGAATTCGAACCCACTCCAGACTTTTCTTGACCGCCAGGGCTTTGTGATGCTCGACGGCGGTTTGGCCACGCAAATGGAACAGCGGGGCGCAGATCTGGACGATGACCTGTGGTCGGCGAAAATGCTTGTCGAGGCGCCGGAAATGATTCGCGGAGTTCATTCAGATTTCCTTAAAGCCGGTGCGGACGTCATCGCAACGGCAACCTACCAGGCCAGTTTCGAGGGTTTTGCAAAAGCAGGCTACCGGGCAGAGCAGGCCGAGTCCCTGATGCGCCTGGGGGTTGATCTTGCCGTGCTGGCCCGTGAATCATTCTGGGCGAAGAATGAAAACCGCAAGGGCCGCATCCGGCCACTGGTTGCCGCTTCAATCGGACCTTACGGCGCCACTTTGCACGATGGTTCGGAATACCACGGCAATTACGGCCTGGACAAGAAAGACTTGATGGATTTCCATCGCCCCCGGATGCAGATCCTGGCGGGTACCGCTGCTGACCTGTTTGTTTTCGAGACGATACCCTCCCGGCTGGAAGCAGAGGCCCTGATCGAATTGATGCAGGAGTTCCCCGGCAAACAAGCATGGCTCAGTTTCAGCTGCAGGGATGAAAAGCACGTAAGCCATGGTGAACTGTTCGCCGATTGCGTGGCGTTGGTTGAGGCTTCAGATCAAATATTTGCTGCAGGAGTTAACTGTACTGATCCTAAGTATGTCTGCCCCTTACTTGAGTCTGTGGCTGACCATAGCAAGCCACTTACTGTCTATCCCAACAGCGGTGAGCAATGGAATTCGCAAGGCAATCAATGGGTGGGAGATGGCTGTGCGACAATGCCCGTTCAGGATTGGTACGATAGAGGTGCCCGCCTGATTGGCGGTTGCTGCAGGACAACGATGGAAGAAATTACCCGTATGCGTAGTCACTTAACCCGGTATGTCGGCAGGGTCGTTAATGAGCAATAAGTCCGGATACGCTCGCATCAAGCATTTTATTGGCGTAGCTATCACCAGCTTTTTGCTCGCCTCCTGCGCTGCAGTAGGTCCTGATTTCGTGGCTCCGGAAGCACCTATTCCCCAGGCCTGGGAGCCGGCTGACGGTGCGGGCTTACATGCCACGCCTTACGAGGTGGTTGAGTGGTGGGAGGTTTTTGACGATCCTGTTCTGAATCAAATTGTCAGCATTGCCCATCAACAAAATTATTCTTTGGAACTGGCGGGTCTCCAGGTTCTCGAATCCCGCGCGCAGCTGGGCATCGCAACCGGAAGACAATATCCGCAACAGCAAGTTCTCGCAGGCGGGGCCACGCGGATATCGCCGAGTGAGAATGCCGGGCAGGGCGCTACTAATTTCAGCCAGTATGACCTGGGCGGTTCAGTGGCCTGGGAAATGGACTTTTGGGGTAAATTCCGGCGCGGTATTGAATCTGCCGACGCCGCATTGATGGCATCTGTTGCCAATTATGATGAAGCCATGGTGCTGGTTACGGCCCAGGTCGTCACCACGTATGTAACGATCCGGACCATTGAAGAGCAACTCCGGATTGCACGCGAAAACCTTAAGCTGCAAAAGCGCAGTTATGACATCGCTGAAACCCTCTACCGTAATGGTCAGGATTCCGAGCTCGATGTGCAGCAGGCCCTGGCTTTGTTGCTCGGAACAAAGGCAGCGGTTCCGAGTTTGGAAAGCCAGTTGGGCCTGGCGCAGAATGCCTTGAATACCGTACTCGGACAGAACAACGGATTTGTCGAAAAATTGATCTCGCCCGGGCCCATTCCAACCGCACCCAGCCAGGTTGCGGTCGGCATCCCCTCTGATCTGCTACGCCGCCGGCCGGATGTGCGGCAGGCGGAACTGCAGGCAGTGGCTCAGAATGCCCAGGTGGGCGTTGCGACGGCCGACCTGTATCCAAGCATTTCTCTGGGCGGTTCACTGGGCGTGGTCAGTATTTCCAAAGACGTTGGCGGCGGGGGCGCGTCCAATCTGTTCAATTCAGACAGTATCAGTTACAACGCGGGTGCTTCCTTCAGCTGGCCGGTGTTGAACTATGGCCGGATTCGCAACAATATCCGCGTACAGGACGCCCGACTGCAGCAGGCTTTGGTGGCTTATCAACAGACTGTGCTGCAGGCGGCACAGGAAGTAGATGACGCCATGGTGTCTATGGCGGGTGCGCAGGCAGAAAGCGCCATTCTGGTAAATGCAGTGGCCGCTGCTCGCCGCTCCAACGACCTTTCACTGGTCCGTTACCAGGAAGGTTTTTCCGGCTACCAGCGGGTGCTGGATGCACAGCAGCAATTGATCGCCCAGCAAAATCGACTGGTAAACAGCCAGGGGCGGGCGGTGCAGAGCCTGGTAGCCCTTTACAAGGCATTGGGCGGCGGATGGGAAGTCAGAGAGGGTAAAGCATTTGTGGACGAAAATACGATGACTGTGATGCGAGAGCGGACCAACTGGGGAGGCTTGTTGGATGACCAGTAAGAAGGAAAAAGATCCCGTCCGCAAATGGACGTTTATCGTGCTGGCGCTGTGCGTCACCCTGTTGGTTTTCTACCTGGTGGGTGACCGTATCACGCCTTTTACGTCGCAGGCGAAGGTACATGCCTACGTTGTGCCGATTGCACCCCAGGTGGCCGGCAGGGTAGTCGCAGTGGACGTGGTGAACAACCAACTGGTGAAGGCCGGCGAGCCCCTGTTCAGCATTGATCCCGGTACCTACGAACTTGCCGTGCACTCGGCCGAAGCGACATTGTTAACAACTCAGCAATCAGTGGACGCAGGTATTGCAAACGTTGCCGCTGCGAGTGCCAAAGTCGACTCAGCCAAGGCAGATGTCTGGCGCACCGAGCAGGATGCTGTTCGCATGCGCCGTATCCGAGAGGAAGACCCCGGCGCCATCTCAGAAAGGCGCTTGCAGTCAGCCGAAGCCGCCCAGGCCACATCGCGTGGAAATCTCGCGGCAGCAAAGGCCTCGTTGGAGTCTGCAATCAGTGCGCTGGGCTCCACCGATGAAAAAAACTCGCAAATTCAACAGGCACGTTCAGCCCTGGAGAAGGCGCAGCTCGACCTGCAGCGCACCAAAGTCTCTGCACCACGGGACGGTATGATCACTGATTTACGGGTTGATCTGGGTAACTACGCGGGGGCCGGAGCGCCGTTAATGACCTTCATTGCGATTCACGAGACGTGGATCCAGGCAGACCTGTCCGAGAACAACCTGGGGAACGTAGACCCGGAAGATGAAGTCGAGATTACGTTTGATGTTCTACCCGGCAAGGTTTTTAAGGGCAGGGTGCGGCAAATGGGTTATGGCGTTTCGGTCAATTCCAATGCGCTGGGAACGCTGCCCACCATTGACAACCAGCGTGAATGGCTACGGGCAGAGCAGCGTTTTCCGGTTACGGTTGATTTCGATTCCAATGATATCGAGTTGTCCGATCTAAGGGTTGGTTCGCAGGTTTCGGTCATTGTCTACACGGGCAAGAACCCATTTTTCAACGGCGTCGGGAAACTCTACATCCGGCTGACCGCCTTGCTGAGCTATGCCTATTGAGATGCATCCGGTAGCTGGCAGGCGGATCATCAGGCTGGCATTCGGCACGGCACTGGCGCTGTGGGTGTCACAGACCATGAACTGGGGTCTGTCCTTCATCACGCCGGTACTGCTCTCAATGCTGTTGGCGCTACCGTTGCCAGCACTCAATTTCAAGCAAAGCCTGAAGTTTGTGCTCGCGCTGGCTGTTCCTGTCTGGCTCGCAACCTGGCTATTGCTGCCGCTTCTGACCTACCAACCTGCGGTTGGTATGCTGCTGCTGATAGCCGCCTGTTTCTGGAGTTTTTATTACAGCGCCAGTGGCGGTTCCCCCGTGCTCGGTGCATTCCTGACAGTCGGTCTGGCCATCGTTGCAGCAATCGGGTCGGTATCCATCGAACAGGTCATCGCCGTCAACAAAGCGTTGACACTGAACGCAGTGATCGGAATCACGATGGTGGCGCTGGCCTATGGTCTGTTTCCCGATTTACCACCAGACGGGCCGCAACAAAAACGGCCCCAAGCTGAACCGCCAACAAGAGAAGCAGCTATTCGCAGTGCCTGGCGATCCACCGCGATTGTCCTACCGGTTATCGTGTTTTTTCTGTACTACTCGGAAAGCTCGTCCTACCTGGTCGTGATGATTAAAGTCGCCTCAATGGGGCAACAGGCAGAAAACGACAACACGAAAGCCGTGGGCCGATCGCTGCTGATGTCCACGTTCATTGGAGGGGTGGGCGCTATGATAATGTGGAACCTGCTGAGCATCTGGCCTTCGCTGGTGTTCTACACGCTCCTGGTGGTGTTGAGCGGACTGATTGTAGGCCGGCGTGTTTTCCAGGGGCCGGGTATGACGCCCAACGCTGGTATGTGGTCCTATGCCTTTCTGACCATGCTGGTAGTCATCGGGCCGGCCGTATTGGACGGGGCCGGAGGGGCTGCTGCCGGGGTGAAGTTTATGGACCGGCTGATGATGTTGAGCTGGGCCACACTGTATGGTGTAGCGGCAGTTTATGTATTTGACGCGTTTTGGCGTAGCAAAGCAGCTCCGACGGTAGTAGAATAGCGCGCCTTAACAGGATCCTGTTACCGGAGGCTAGGTGGCAGAGTGGTTATGCAGCGGCCTGCAAAGCCGTGGACGCCGGTTCGATTCCGACC
>CAYUBS010000175.1:0-4674 GCA_964443145.1 uncultured Wenzhouxiangellaceae bacterium
CGCTTCCGGTTGACCTTTAGTCGCGTTACGTCTGGTCTCGAGTAATGTCCTGCCGGATCGAAATTCTGTCGTTCTCGGGCAACCGTTTCGATTGAGAGATCGACGAAGAACAAGCCCTCCCCCCCTACCTGCGGTTCGAGCACCCAGTTGCCGTCGGGGCCGGCTACGCAGGAGCCGCCGTCGGCCAGCCATTCGTCTTCGACTTCTTCGATGCCGGCGCGGATCAGGTTGGCGTGCGGCACGCTGTCGGGGACGCTGTTGCGGTGCATCATGCCGCTGACTGAAACCACGTAAGAGCGGGATTCGCGGGCGATGAACCGGGTGATGTCTTCGGTGTTGCGGCGACTGCCCGGCCAGACGGCAATGTGCAGGTTTTCGCCCTGCCCATAAAGCGCAGCACGTGGCAGCGGCATCCAGTTTTCCCAACAGTTGAGCCCACCCACGGTAAATTCACCGAGTTCGTGCACGCGCAGGCCATTGCCGTCGCCGGGCGACCAGACCAGGCGTTCTTCATAAGTCGGCATCAGCTTGCGGTGACTGGAACCTATCCGGCCATCGGGGCCGATGTAGACCAGTGTTGCGTACAGGCTGAATCCACCGCGTTTAGCGGTTCGCTCGATGGTTCCCAGGTAGATTGCTATGCCCAGCTCTGCAGCAACGGCACACAGGTCATCCAGTTGCCCCTTGTCCAGGTCAACCGCGTTGGCCGCGTAGTGGGCGAACAGGTCTTTTTGCACGTCGTTGTCAAACTGCGCGCCGCCGGTGAGCTCGGGCCAGTAGGGATAACCAGGCACCAGCGCCTCGCCGAATACGACCAGTTTCGCTTCTGCCGCAGCGGCCAGCCTGACCTGTTGTTCAACTTTTTCCAGGGTTGCCTGCCGGTCCAGCCAGGCGGGCTCCATTTGTGCCAATGCAACTTTTAAAGCCATAGGTCCACTCAGCTCCGTTCCGGGTGATAAATCGCGCCGTCCTTGCCGGCGTAATGCTCAAACACGGCCGCGGCCTCTTCACGCAACACGCCTCCTTGTGTTTCGATGCCCCGGCGCTGCAGGGAGTCGATCCAGTCACGCGGCTTGTCTCCCTCATCAAACCCTGCAGCCTCGGCATCTTCTCGCAGTGCGCCCCAGACAATACTGCTGACCCCAGACCAGGGCACAGCCCCGAAACACATGGCACAGGGCTCACAGGACGTCACCAGCTGAGTTTTGGCTGACTCACCAAGATTCCAGTTGCCGGCAGCGCTCTGCGCCAGGCTGACGGCTACCATTTCGGCATGCGCCAGCGACAGTTCCAGCTTGGTGACAAGGTTGACCCCCACACCCAGCAAACGCCCGCTGGCCTGCTCTACCACGATCGCGCCAAAAGGACCGCCGGTATGATGTCTGACATTTTCGTCCGCCAACGCCACGGCAAGGCGCATGCGCTGTTCGATCGTGCCAAGCGGTTCCTGCCAGGCGCCGATGAAATCATCCAGCCAGTCAGGCAGCACCAGCTCACAACGGTGATGCAACTTCAAGAATCCAGTCTCTGGCGAACGACTTCGTACAGGCACACAGCAGTGGCTACCGATACGTTCAGGCTGTTCACGGTGCCTTGCATCGGAATCCTTAACTGGTAATCGCACAACTCGGCGGTGAGCCTTCTCATACCCTTGCCTTCGCTGCCCATGATCAATCCGAGTGGACCGCGCAAGTCTGTTTTATAAAGTCCCTGTCCGGCACTGTCGGTGGTACCCGCCAGCCAGATTCCGCGATCTTTAAGAGCGCGCAGCACGCGCGCCAGGTTGGTAGCAAAAATAATCGGCAGGACTTCTGCTGCGCCCGAAGCTGCGCGCCGTGCAACCGGGGTTAGCCCGGCGCTGCGATCTTTCGGCAGGATCACAAGACCCGCGCCGGCAGCCTCGGCAGTGCGTAAACAGGCACCCAGGTTGTGGGGATCCTGTACGCCGTCAAGAATCAACACAAGGGGGTCACCCTCGATGGCATCAAGAACCCCATCCAGATCTTTCTCAGCACCCACGTTAGCCGCTTCAAACCGGGCAATGATGTCCTGGTGGCGCTGGTCTTCGCTGCTGCGATCGAGCATCGACCGGGAACCAGTCTCGACCCGGATTCCCGCCGTGCGGGCCTGCTGAACCAGCTCATGCACCCGCGGATTGCTGCACTCCTCCGCAACCGTCACCAACCGGACTTGTTGCGGCACCTTATCCAGAGCTGAGGCAACCGAGTGGATGCCTATCAGCAGGCTGTCGGATTGCCTATTACTCATCGCACCATTTCAAAATCAATTTTGCGGTCTTCGAGATTAACACCCATGACTTTGACGGTGACCTTATGGGCGAGTTGATAAACCTTGCCGGTGCGATCACCGGTAAGGCGGTGCACCACCGGGTCGAAATGATAATAATCATTGGGCAATGAGGTGATGTGGACCAGCCCGCTGACATGGTAGCGGGCCAACTCGACGAACAGGCCGAACGAAGTCACACCCGTCACCTGCCCTTTGAACTCTTCGCCGATATGCTGCTCCATGAAGTAAGCCTTGAGCCGGTCATTAACGTCACGCTCTGCCTCCTCGGCCCGCCGGGAACGGTGTGAGCACTGCTCACAGATCTTATCCATTGCATCGTGCGACCAGGGATAACCCTTGGTTCCGTGGTGTTCAATCACGTGATGGATGGCCCGGTGTACCAGCAAATCCGGGTAGCGGCGAATCGGCGAGGTGAAGTGAGCATAAGCTTTCAGGGCCAGTCCGAAGTGACCGGTATTGCTTGCCTGGTAGGTAGCCAGGCTCTGCGCGCGCAGCAGCACGGCCATGATCAGGGGCCGATCTTCCCTGCCCTTGACCTGCTGCACAATATTTTCAAAGTCCCGTGGTTCCGGTCGGCTTTTCCAGGGCACGCGGATGCCCAGTCCGCGTAAAAACTGCTCCAGCGTTTCGACGCGGTCCGGCTGGGGTGGCTCGTGTGCCCGGAACGGAGCAGCAAGCTGGTTGCGAATCAGGAAGTTGGCCGCCTCGACGTTCGCCGTGATCATGCATTCTTCGATGATCATGTGTGCATCATTACGCTCGTAGGGCACGATATCCGCAACTGCGCCCAATTCATCGAAGCGGAACTGCACCTCGGTGCTTTCAAAATCGATCGCACCGCGCTTGGTGCGTGCCTTGCGCAGTGCCTTGTACAAACCATAAAGGTCTTTCAGCGAACTCGACACTTCCGTCGCGCCCGGACGAATTTCTGATTCACCGCTGACCAGCCAGTCCCACACCTGGTCGTAGGTCAGGCGTGCCTGCGAGCGCATCACGGCCGAGTCAAAACGCGCCCGGGTTACCAGGCCTGCTTCGTTGATCGACATATCGCACACCAGGCAGAGCCGGTCGACATCGGGCTTCAGAGAGCACAGGCCATTGGATAACGCTTCAGGCAGCATCGGAATAACCCGCCCGGGGAAATAAACTGAGGTGGCCCTTTTTTGAGCCTCGCCATCCAACAGACTGCCTGGTTTTACATAGGACGACACGTCGGCGATGGCAACGACAAGCCGCCAGCCATTCTTACGGCGTTGCGCATAGACAGCGTCATCAAAGTCACGGGCGTCCGCCCCATCTATCGTCACCAGCGGCAGATCACGCAGATCGCGTCGCCCCTGGTGCATCGCTTCGGTCACCTCAGCGCCAAAATCAGCAGCTTCCTGCTCCACCCCTTTAGGCCACTCATGCGGCAGGTCGAGGTTGCGGATAGCAATTTCTGTGGCCATCCCGGGTGCGCCGCTTTTGCCGAGTATCTCGACCACGCGACCAACCGGTGGTTGTCTTTCACCCGGCTGCTGGACGATTTCAACAACGACCACCTGGCCGGGCCGGGCGCCGTGCGTGTCCTGAACCGGAACCATGATGTCCTGGTTAATGCGCGGGTCGTCCGGCACCACCAGGGCGATCCCACTCTCTTCCACGAAGCTGCCCACTACACGTTCGTGCGCACGCTCCAGTACTTCGCGAATCGCGCCTTCGCGGCGACCCCTGGCATCTACGCCGATTACCGAAGCCAGCACCTGGTCGCCATGCAACACGCTGCGCATCTGGCGCGGGGACAGGTACAGGTCCGTTTCGCCGTCTTCCGGCATAACGAAACCGTAACCGTCCTTGTGGGCACTGATTCGACCCTTGACCAGATCCATTTTCTTCGGCAGGCCATAGGCGTTCCGCCTGTTCTTGATCAACTGACCATCCCTTTCCATCGCCCGCAGGCGGCGCCTGAGGATTTCTCGACTGTCGTCAGAAACGACTTTCAGCCGCTCGACAATGTCCTTACGTTGCAGCGGCCGGCCCTGATCTTCCAGCAGATTAAGGATGTCCTGACGCTCCGGCGCATGGGCCTTGATACGGTCACTTTTTTGGTAATTTTTTGATTTTTTGCTCATCTGCATATTGTAGCGCCTATTGATAGCGGCAATTGCCCTTAAAACAATGCCTTGCTCGCATCAAAACCGAAGGAGTTTTTAGTTGACTTCGGACACCGTTGTCACTAAAGTACGCTCCGGTTCAAGGGATCCCCCTTTTCCTGCGAACCACCCCCAAGGCGGAGATTCCCCCCTTAAATCTCCGCCTTACTTATGCCCAGGTGGCGGAATTGGTAGACGCGCTGGCTTCAGGTGTCAGTGAGCAATAGCTCGT
>CAYUBS010000176.1:0-4593 GCA_964443145.1 uncultured Wenzhouxiangellaceae bacterium
GCGATCGAAACGGGCGACATCCTGCTCCCATGTATCCCGTTCCATCATGAAGGCCCGGCTGTTGGCATGCACAATCCATTCATTAGAATAAAGCGCATGGCGCAACAGCGGTTTACCGTCGATCACGATGATGCGGTGCTTGTGATACAGGCCGTCTTCATCGCTGTAATCAACAAACTGGGTCAGGTAGAAATCCCGGCCGTCGAAAGGCAGCGCATGCAAAACAGCGAGGTCATCCGCTTTGTCTAACCTGATCATGCTTTTGCCCGCATGATCGCCGGCTACCCGCACAATGAAAGGGAACTCAATACCCCTGGCTACCGCAAACTCCAGTACAGCCTCTGGCGAGCGCGGCCGGAATCGCAGCGTACGCGGCATGATCACACCCGGAATATCCTGCAGCAATTCAGATACCCGGTCTCTGCCGGTCTGCAACACATGCTTCGGGTGGTTGACGACGGTTGTGTTGACCTGCTCACAGAAATCGACACAGCGCTCGAGTGCGCCACGGTGGGTGTCTGCATCGGAGATCTGGTTAAAGATCAATGACGGAACCTTGTCCAGGTCCATCCCCGGCTGCTTGACACCCTTTCCAAAGAGCATGACCTGGGAGGTAAGTCCCTCCTTCAGCGGTAGCCGGTTATGAATGGTGCAATTTCCATCAACCAGGTAGACCAGCCTGCCCTTGTCATCGAGGTTAACCCCCATCACTGAGCTGTCGCTCACGCCATTTACAAAAAGTATGCTCATAAGTAGTTACCTGATGGCCGGAGCCGTGAAGTCATATTGTCCGGAAATACTCTCCAGGATGGAGCCGGTTTCCGCATATTTGTTTTTCATGCGCGATGCGTAGCTGTCATTCTCGTTTAACCGGGTTTCGAGCATGTCCAGAGAACCATCGTCATCATTCAAGCCGGCCCGGGCAGCAGCCAGGATCAGGCGACCCTGCTCCCGGATTTCCGGGTCTGCGAAGCCCACCAGCGATGAACGTTGCAACTGCTCTGGATCCTGTTCCGGCAATCTTCCTGGCAGGCTATCATCCAGAATAAATGCACAATACATCGTCAACAGCGCCTGCAACAGGCGGGCGTCGCCAATAGCGTCAAAGCCCCTGAATTCCAGGACGATTCCACTCTGTAGATAATGCAGATCTGCCATCCTGCGATTATCGGCCCGGTAGTAGTTGCGGCTGCACAAACCATCGAATGCTTTTCCCCGGTAAAAGGGTGATGAAAAGCTCCATGGAATCAGCGCGGGCATGTAATAGTTAATTTTTTCGACCAGGCTCAACATTTTTTCTGCAGAAAAATGATCCACTGAAACGTTGACATGAAGTCCATGTGTCAACATGGCACGAACGGCCAGGGCCAACTCGGCTTCCGTCCGTGCTGCTTTTTCCGCCTCATCCAGCCTGGCACCCAGGTCAATGGTTGCCTTGAACGGGTGCCTGCTGGTCATGACCGGTTCGAGTCCGCGGCGCCGGGCAAGATCCATGAGTCCATTGTATGAATCACAAAACTCTTTAACCACCGCGCTGACTTCCGCGTGTGGCAAGGTCCGGATTTCCAGCGCCTTGGGCAGGGTTTCGATCAACTTCCCATCGGGCGCATGACGCTCGAAACCTTCTACATAACAGCGCTTGGGAAACGTCTCGAGTGACTTGCATTCGAAGTAAACGTCATCTCCTTCAAACGATGGAAACTCATCGACGATGGAGCTGAAAAGCGCATAATCTGTAGTGTCTGCGTCAAGGTAGGTACCGGACGCATCCACGCAAACAAACTCCTGCTCTATTCCTACCCTCAACACCGAAATTTAGCTCCTTGATTTTGGCTTATTGTATCGCTGATAAGGGTTTGTATGTTGCTAGCGCAGCACTCCACGTTTAGCCATGGCACGGGCATAGAAGAACAGGACCAGGACAATGACCCAGATGACGGCCGTCATCATGACGGCTCCCTCACCCATCATGGCTGCCCCGTCTGACAGCACGAAATTGTGAACGCTGCTGACCGCCAGGCCCAGGATGGAAACACCAAACAGCCAGACTGCCCAGGTCTTGCGCAGCAATAAGGCGAGTGAGCCGAAAAAAGACCCCCATACACCAAGTGCCCAGGCGGCCACCACCCATGCGGGGAAGCCGTAGAAGTAGTCAAGCTGCTCCGGCGTGAAATTGCTCATATAAAACTCGAGGCGCAGGTGCGTAGCCAAATAATCAAACGCACCCATCGAATTCCAGAGAAGGGACAAAACACTCACGATCCAAAAGACAACAGGTGTTTTTGCGGTATTTTCATTCATTTTTGCTTTCTCCATTAATCTCCTACAGAAGAATAGCAGCAATCCAGAATTTTGCCGGATGTCCCGTATACTCCCTGCCATGGATATTTATTCCGGCGCCATACTGGTCAGCCTGATTATTTACATCGCCGTTGGCAACTACGCCGGACGCCGGGTCAAGAAACTCGATGATTATTTTGTCGCCGGGCGCCGCGCCCCCACGCTGTTGATTGTCGGCACGCTGGTGGCCAGCGTGCTCAGCACCAATATTTTTCTTGGCGAAACCGGTTTCGTCTACGAGGGCCAGGCCGGGCCCTACCTGTTGTGGCCACCGATCGGTGCGATGGGCTACATCTTCGGCGCCTTGCTGTTTGGTCGCTACCTGCGGCGCAGCCAGGCGTTGACGGTTGCGGATTTCTTTGGCAAACGCTTCAACTCGCAACGCGTACAGACGGCAGCAGGCATCACCATCATTTTCGGCCTGGGCGGGTACCTGCTGGCGGTGACACAGGGAACAGCCTTGCTGCTCACGCACATCACCGGCCTGACTTTTACCCAGGCGCTGATTGTAAGCTGGTTCAGCTATACCGCGTTTACCATGTATTCGGGAACCCAGGGCGTGATCCTGACCGACACGCTGATGTTCCTGCTGTTCACGTCAGTAGCCATGCTGGCCCTGATCTTCCTGGTACAGGATGCAGGCGGCTGGGCGACGGCTGTTAAGGAACTGGCCACGCTGCCCGAGAAACCGGATCTGATGGCCTGGCACGGCATGGTGGGTGAGGACACACCCTTCATTTCTGCGCTCGATTTTGCGTTGTGGAACGTCACGCTGGCATTGGCCTGGGGCCTGGTCTACGCGGTCAGCCCGTGGCAGTCCAGCCGTTACCTGATCGCCCGCGACGAACACGTGGTGTTGCGCGCCGCCTGCATCGCCGCAGTTTTCGTGACCCTGATGGAAGTGGTCCTGTACGCTGCCGGCGCCGTAATCAACCTCAGCGATTCAGGCATTCAGCCGTCGGAGGAAGTCATCATCTATGCCGCCCTGAACCTGCTGCCGGAACTAGTGGGGGCGCTTCTGATGGCCGGCATCATGGCCGCAGGGCTGTCCTCAGCCTCAACTTTTCTGTCGCTGGTGGGATTCAGTGTCAGCAATGACCTGTTTCGCCACGACCGGGTTGATGAAAAGAAGATGCTCAGGCTGAGCCGCTGGACCATGCTGCTGGTCGGGATGGTGACACTTCTGGTCGCCTTTGTTTCCCCGGTCGATATTTTCTGGCTGACCTATTTCGTGGGAACCCTGTTTGCTTCGTCCTGGGGCCCCGTTGCACTGATGAGCATATGGAGTAAGCGCATCACGGCCGACGCCGCCTTCTGGGGCATCGTCAGCGGTTTCGTGTTTAATGCCGGCCCCAAGGCGCTGCAATACCTGGAGTGGGTCGAGCTGCCCTTCTGGCTGGACCCGATCCTGCTGGGTGCATTGGTCAGCCTGGTTGTGGTCCTGGTGATATCAAAGAGAGGTTCAGTCAGCCGGACAGAACAAACCTATCGCCTGCAACTGCACCGCATTCCACCCCAGGAAATCAGCCCGGCCAAACTGCGGATTACGCGCTATGCGCCGCTGTTCCTTGCTGTTTACAGCATCACCATGACCACCATTATGTTGACGATATACGTGTATCCCTACCAGGAAATCACCGGCACGTTAAGCGCCAGCGGCGGCATCAACTGGTTGAGCGGCGAGGCACTGCTGGTGCTGTCCAGCCCACTCGTGGTCCTACCCACCGCATGGATTGCGTGGCGGATGATTCGCAAGTCTTATGGCTGATCTGTGCTCAGGCTTTTTCATATGCGGGTAATTTATACCTTAGAACCAAGACTACTCAACACCGAAGCCCCTTCCTCGGTGTCACCCACATTGGCCCGGAAAACGTGAAATAGCTCCCGGCCCATGCCAAATTTGCTTTGCTCACTGCCGGCAGCCGCCGGCGGCCGCTTGGCGAGTTCTTCGTCCGATACCGCAAGGTTCATGACGCCCTGCCCCGCATCGATGACAACGGGATCACCATCGCGGACTTTTCCGATCAGGCCATTGCCCAGGGTATCAGGGGATACATGAATCGCCGATAGCACCTGCCCCGAAGCACCGGACATCCGGCCGTCGGTTAACAACGCAACTTTTAGTCCACTGTCCTGTAGCACCTTGAGATAAGGTGTCAGCTTGTGCAGTTCCGGCATGCCGTTGGAGGAAGGCCCCTGGTGCGTTAACACTACGATCATATCGGAGGTGAATTCACCGCGGTTGAAAGCATC
>CAYUBS010000177.1:0-4511 GCA_964443145.1 uncultured Wenzhouxiangellaceae bacterium
AGCTATGGCTATCTGGCCGGAGAATTTGTGCGTGATAAGGATGCCATTATTTCTTGTACTCTGATCGCTGAAACTAATCGCAACAACGGACATTAAGAACCTCCCATTGGCTCCTGGCAGTGAAATTCGGATCGCCAGTATAAGACACAGGAAGCCTACGCACCGAAAGCGGCTGCTTTCCTGAGTAGTCTGGTGTTACTCCATTAACCCCTGGTTTCTGGGAAAATAGCGTTTATTCGCCCTATACTCTGGTTCGAACATTTTTAATTGGAACAGATTTATGATGGAGATTTGGCATCGTCAAGGACTCGCGTTCTGGCTCGCCATGGTGCTCAGCATGCTGCCAGGTGCAGGCAGCGCGAATGACAACTCCACGGATCATGATGTACTCATCATCGGCGCTGGGGCCGCGGGCCTGTATGCCGCCTATACGTTGGACAAGCTGGGTTACCGCGTCCTCATTCTGGAAGCCACCGATCGTCATGGCGGCCGTGTCTACTCGGATCGGCTGGGCGATATAGGCATCGAACACGGCGCGGAGGAGCTTTATGGCACGACGAATAACTTCGTGTACAACGACATCAAAGCGAATTATGGCGTAAGCGCACAAGTCAGGATATTCCGGGAAACAGCCATCCAGGATGAACTCTACGTCATGGACGCAGAGGGTCTTGGCGAAGGCAATACCTGTTGGTCGGAAAGCGGTAACTGCGATGCCGATCCTGATATTGTCGATTACTGGCGCTTTAATCAGAGGATGGAAGATTTCGACGATCATCCAACCGATGAATTGGTATCCGACTTCCTGGAGCACACCTGGGGTGTGGCACGGGATCATCGTGCCTACCACCTGTATGACGGCGGTTCCCCCGGCGGCGAATATGGCACCAGAGTGGACCGACTGGGCCTGCGCTCTCTCTCACGCGAGTCCAACAGCTGGTCGTTGTCCGCGAACCTGTATGGCCTGGCGCCAACCGGCTATCTCGACGCGCTGAATACCCTGTATTTCGACCGGGTAATCCCCTACATCCGTTACAACAGCCCGGTCACCCGCGTAGACACCAACGGCGCCAGACCCTTCGCCGTTGATGCCAACGGCGTGCAACACTTCGCCGGCGCCGTCATCGTGACCGTGTCCGTGGGCGTGCTCAAGGCTGGAATCATCGACTTTGTTCCCGACCTTCCACCCGCCAAGCAGGAAGCCATCAAAACCATCGGCATGGGCAAAGGCATGAAAATCTCGCTGCGATTCAGCAGTCGGATCTGGGAATCCAAGATGATGTACGTGCTGCTGGACGGCCCTACCGCCAGCTGTTGGCCACCCGGCATCTACCAACCTGATGCCTCGGATCATGTGCTTACCTGCTTCATCATGGGCAAAAATGCTGAAACCCTGGCCGACCTGCCCGATGACACAGCTCGATTCAACCAGGCCCTCATTGACCTGGACGCTGCTCTGGATGGCGCAGCCAGCAACGCTTTTGTCGAAGGTGTGGTGCAGAATTGGAGTGCGGAACCGTATGTTCTGGGCAGTTACTCCTACCCTGCTCCCGGCACAAGGCCCGATGTCGGACCAACCATGCGCGAAGTGCTCGCGCAGCCCGTCGGTACGACACTGTACTTCGCCGGCGAGGCCACGCACAACACTGCAGCTGCGACTGTGCCTGGAGCGTTGCAGTCCGGTGAACGGGCGGCATTGGAGGCCCATGCCCAGTTAGGCGGGCCGGGTTTCTTTGTCAACGCGGGCCTCAATGATGCCTGGTACGACCCAGTCACTGCGGGCCAGGGGTTCATAATCGTGGTATTTCCGGATTCCGGCCAGGTGTTCCTGTCATGGTTCACCTACGATACCGAGCGGCCACCTGAAGATGTGCCTGCCTTTTTGGGCGAGCCTGGCCACCGCTGGCTCACTGCCCAGGGACCTTATTTGGGCGACACTGCCAAGCTGGATGTATACCTCACCCAGGGCGGCGTCTTCGACAGTGCCGAACCCGTGGCACAGACCAGTCTTCAGCCGGTCGGCGAAATCACCATCAGCTGGCACGATTGCGAAAATGCGACCCTGAATTACCAGGTAGACCCTCCGGGAAGATCAGGCCAGATCGAACTGAGACGCGTAGTGTCGGATAACGTGGCTCTGTGTCTCACACTCATTGGCTCTGAAGATTAGCGCTGAAATTCCGCCACGTAGACATCCTTCAGCAGAAATTTTCCCTATAATGCGCGAATGGATGGGTTCTTCAAAGAACTTCGAAAACGCCACGTGGTCAAGGTCGGTATCGCCTACCTTGTGGTGGCCTGGTTGGTATTACAGCTGGCTGACGTGATTTTCCCGGCCCTTGGGCTACCCGACTGGTCCATTACCCTGGCGCTGGGCTTGCTCGGCGTGGGTTTTCCTGTGGCGCTGGTACTTGCCTGGGTGTTTGATATCACGTCCAGCGGAATTCAGCGTGCCGACGTGTCAGACCAGGAACGGGACAATGTCCCTGCGGAAAAGACTGTTGACCCGGTGACGGTTCCAGACACCAACCCTAAACAGTCGATTGCCGTATTGCCTTTTCCAGACTTCAGTGCCGAACGTGACCAGGAACATTTCTGTGATGGTCTCACCGAAGAATTACTGAATGTACTCACCAGCATCCCCGATTTGCGTGTCGCTTCGCGCACTTCCTGCTTTGCATTCAAAGGCAAAGACCCGGAACTCAGTGCAGTTGCAGAAAAACTTCAGGTGGCGCATGTACTGGAAGGCAGCGTACGAAAGTCCGGCAACAGGGTACGCATCACAGCCCAGTTGATCGAGGTGGCCACGGACTCACACCTGTGGTCTGACACATATGACCGGGAACTCGATGACATTTTCGCCATACAGGACGACATCGCGGCCCGGATTCTTGACGTACTCAAGCTGAAACTAAGCGCCGGTGGCAAGCTCAATCCGACAACGAGCAATGCAAAGGCCTACGAATATTTTCTTCGTGGCCGGGGCTACGCTATCACTCGGATTAGCCAGGATCATGATCGTGCTATCACCCTTTTCAAAAAGGCAGTTGAGATAGATCCCGGATTTGTCCGGGCCTGGATCGAACTCGCAGATGTCAGCGCGTCTCAGGCATTGTTCCACGGTGGAGGAGACGAGGCTCGCAGGATCTCAGAAGAGGCTGCCGGCCAGGCGATGTTGCTTGCGCCGGACCGGGCCAGAAGTTTCGTCGCCCGTGGTCTTAGCCACCTTGCAAAACTCGAATATGCAGAGGCTGAAAGAGACTTTCTTAAGGCTACTGAAATTAACCCCAGCCAAGCCCTGGCCTATCACAATGCTGGAAGAACCGCTCTCTTACAGGGACAGCTCGAAAAAGCCTATCTTAATTTCGAAAAGGCAACGCTTCTCGATCCAGATGACTGGGAAAGCCCTTTGCTGGCGTTGCAGTTTTACCAGAAAGTAGGTGATTCCGAAGGTGCACAGCGTGTTTCACGACTGGGTATTGAGCGTGCAGAGAAGTACATCGAAAATCACCCCGACAATCCGCGCGCTTACTACCTGGGCACCACTGCCCTGATGGAACTCGGTCATCCGACCCGGGCCAGAAACTGGGCGAAAAATGCACTCGCCCTTTCACCGGAAGATACCTCGACCCGATATAACGTCGCCTGCTTCTACGCGACTATTGGTGAAACTGAAAAGTCACTGGATTTGCTGGAGAACTCCATCACTTCACGAAACTGGATTGAAAACGACTCCGAACTTGACTCGATTCGTGATCATCCCCGTTACAAGGCGATTATCGAATCGATGCCGGATTAAGGCATAACGAAATTAAACGACTTATTATTCTATTATGATTAAAGTGTCTGACCTCATCGTCTGAATTGCTTTCCCGTTTCTATTAGATACAAGGCCTTCATGTTCAAAGAATTTCTTACTGAATTACGTCAAAGACGTGTGTTACGAACCGCGGTGGGCTACGCCATAGCGGCTGCTGCATTGGTTGAGTTCACCGATATTGTGACACCGGCTCTCAATCTGCCAGCGGGGCTTATCCGTGCGGTGATCATCGTTGCCCTGGTGGGTTTTCCCATCGTCATATTACTTTCCTGGTTTTTCGACTTCACCTCAGATGGAGTGGTTCGTGGCACCGTTTCAACCGAACCTTCAACTGGGGGTAAAAGCCAGGTGATCAGTATTATGCTTATCGCTGTGCTGGTTATCGCTGTGAGCTACCTCAGCTACCGCCTGTATTGGGAATCTCCTAACCGGCCCAATTTTGAACGTGGAAAATCCATAGCTGTGTTGCCATTCACTAATATTTCACAACAAGCGGAGGCTGACACTGCCTATTTCAGCGAGGGAATGGCAGAGGAGATATTGAATGGATTGTCGAAGGTAGAAGGTCTCAGGGTTGCCAGCCGAACGTCTTCATTTTCATTCCACCAGTACAAAAACGTTCAGGAAGTAGGAGAGGCTCTCAATGTTTCCGTTGTCCTGGAAGGCAGCGTGCAACGCCGTGGCGATCAAC
>CAYUBS010000178.1:0-4506 GCA_964443145.1 uncultured Wenzhouxiangellaceae bacterium
GCGACACCGGCAATTGTGTAAGCCGGAATAGTCGGTAAATTGGTGTCCGGGTCGATTCCGTAGTCACGTGCGTTGTCCGGAACCCACTCGTTGGCCCCTTGCCAGGGATCCTGATCCTCCAGCGCATAACCCAGGAGGTTCCCTTCCAGTACCTGGCGGGGATTGTTGCAATTCTGGGCGCCGTCCGTGGTCAGGGTCTGGCAGGGAAACGGGCGCGTAACCGGTGTGCGGCTTTGCAGCCAGGCTTCGCCCCAGCGTAAACCCATTTCAGAAGCTTCAAACGCGATCTTGTAATCACGCTGGTTACCGGCCATACGCTCCTGCAGGATTGAGCCATTCATCGCGAAAACGCTGAATACGGTCATAACCAGTATTAGGATGAGGCCGAGCATCAATGCAAAACCACCCTGTCGGGCGGGTAAACCTTGCATTGGCCGATTGCTGTAAGTGTGTTTCATTAGTTTCCCTTGACCTCTGTTATAGCGTCAGGTTACGTGCGCTGACCTGGCCCGCAAAGACACGCCGGATCCGCTGATCGCCCGCGGCCGTTGTGGTCGTGCCGTAAAGATCGAATGTTTCGTTGTCTGTTCCTATCGCAAATTCTTCCGGTGTCCTGACAACCATCGCGACCCGGACCGAAACCACGCTCGAAAAATTACTCCAGGCGCCACCGTCAACCCACTGGTTAACGCTGAAATCAGTGGTTAAATCCTCTCCAAACTGGATTTGCAGGTTTTCGACGCCATCCGCTACGGCCGCGTTGACTTGCAAAGCGGGAGCACCGTTTACCGGACCATAACTGCAGGAATACATGAGTTGGTTGTCCACCACGGAGAAGTTGATCAGGCGCAGATAGAACGCCGGCACAGCTACTGTGGCACCTGTATCAGGCCGGATAATGTTTTCTGTAACGGCATTGAATGCATCGTTACAATCGCGATCTGATTCGTACTGTAACTCGATGGTGTCCGGTGCCGTTCCGCCACCGTCCACTGTGTTTGCGGTGAACGCGAAACCGAACCCGGGTGGCTCCCAAACCTCTCGCTGGTAACCCGCACGTTGTAACTCCCGGGTCATCAGGTGAAATGCATAGCGTCCGTTTTCCTGTAGACGCCCTACCTGGTCCTGGGTGAGAAAGCTGGTCCGGCCGGAAAGAAAGATCATGATCATGGCGATGGCAAGGAAAGACACCAGAACCAGTGTGACCATCAATTCAATCAGGCTAAAGCCCTTTTGCTTCAACTTTGTTATGGGATTTTTCATGGGTTCACCACTGTGGCAAAACGATGGTGGGTATCTGCACCTTCGAGGGTCTCTACATCACGGCCATCTAGCCAGAAGATCTTGGTCACGCTGTTACCGATCCCATCACAGGCAAGGGCGGCGGGCTGTCCGTCATCCGGCGTACTGTCGACGCAAATGAAGCCCTGGCCGTCCGGCATGGAAGCTGCAATTCTTTCCCGCCAGGTCACAAAATCATTGGTCGCCTGCTCATCACCGGTGCAACCGCTGGATCCGGCGCATGCAGCCTCACTGGGCGCCGCACCGCTGGTGTTGGTACCGGTATACCAACCGGAGGTATACGCCTGGAGGTTGGCGCGCATCATCTCCACGCCCGTCTGGGAATGGGTGATGGCAACACTCTGCAAATTGGCAGTGCCGGTTGCGCGAACACCCGTCGTTAGCAGTGCAGCGAGGCCTGCCAGGCCCATGGTAAGAACCAGTAAGGCAACCATCACCTCAATCAGACTGAAACCCTTGGCTTGATTGTACGCTACTGTATTAAGTGCCTGACGCATCGTCGGGTCCTCAGGAAGCCGACTTGGTGGAGTGGCGGACGGTAACGATTCCAGTTGGTGCAATCGTCACAGTTCGGCAGCGCTCTGATTCAGCCAGATTTTCGTGGCAAACCTGCACATTCGAAATCGCGTTGGTCGTGCTGAAGCCACTGCTGGTGAAGAAGTATGATGCCGCCGGTGCAAACTGGTCGACCTTCTCGTGCGAGCCGAGTGATTTCAGAAGTGGTTCAGTATTGTCGAAATCTGAGCCCCTGTCCTGGTCGACGAAGACGAGAATGAATTTATCCCAATCATTGCTGCTGCCGCTGCAAGTTGTACCGTTGGCACTGGCGCAAACTCCTGCCTGTGTTCCGCGGGTGACCGCTTCACTGCGGGCCAGTGCCATTGCACTTGCCAGCTCATTAGCCTGTCCGAGCAGTTGATTTCTGGCCAGGGTCCCCTTCAGGCTGGGCATGGCCCAGGAAAGCATGATCGCGACTACGGCGATGACGATGAGCAATTCAATGACAGTAAAGCCACGATTGAATGAACGTTTTGAATCTGTTTTTTGAGCGTCAAGCATTGCGAGCTCCTCCTCAGTTCCGTCCTTGGAAGCTGCTAGCTTATGTTTAAAATAAAGTCAGAAAGTTCTGACATCCCTTGCAAACAAGCATAAAACATAACGTGAACAAAGGTAGCATTCAGAGCCACCGCCCATCCACAGTATTTGACCGTTTGTCGGTAACGGGCTAATAAAGCGGATAAACCCGTCGTTTTTCAAGGGTTAAAAGCCCATTCGTCGAATGCAAAAGAAAAGCCCGCGACAAACTTCATCGCAGGCTTTCCTCGGGGAGAGATCGGTTTTCTACTTACTCTTGGGTCAACTCTTTCGGCTGACGGCTGAACCAGCCTTTCACTTTTTGCTTCGCCTTTGCTCTGGACTCGGCAATATCAACGCCAATTGCATACATTGCCGGCACCATCAACAGTGTCACAAAGAAAGCCACAAATACGCCGGAGACCAGGGAAACGACGATGGGGATCAGGAACTTGGCCTGAATTGACCGCTCCATCATCATTGGTGTCAAACCCACGATGGTGGTAGCCGTTGTCAGCATGATGGGGCGGAACCGGACCACGCCGGCCTCGACTATGGCCTCAAGCGGCTTCATTCCTTTTTCACGCAGGCGGTTGGTGTAATCGATCAATACCAGGTTGTCGTTGACCACCACCCCGGCCGCGGCAGCGATACCGAAGTAACTGAAAATGGCCATGGTCATGTTGAGTGCGGCGTGACCATATATTGCACCGACGTAGGCATAAGGCATGGCCACCAGGATCAGCAGTGGCTGCCAGTAACTGCGAAAAGCCACGGCCAACATGGCGTACATCGCGAAGAAAGCGATCAGGTAGAGGCCCATGACTTCCTTGATGAAGCGCGCTTCACCTTCAGCCTGCCCGACAGAACCGCGCTGGATACCGGGATAGCGTTTTTCCCATTCCGGGAAGAAGTTTTCACCCAGGTCTTCCATGATGTCATCACGGATGTTTTCCTTGAGATCCGCCGATATGCGGGCCGCCCGGTTGCCATTCCAGCGCTGGATGCGCTTGATACCCGGCGCGTACTCCAACTCTGCAACAGAAAGCAGGGGCACTTCCCTGCCATCAGCCGTGCGTACACGGAAGTTCTTGAGGCTCTCGATGGATTGTCTGGATGCCAGAGGGTAGTGAACCATGACTTTCACGTCCTGCCCATCCCGCGGCAAGCGCTGTACTTCTTCACCGTAATAGGCCTGGCGGACCTGACGGGTGACGTCAGACATGGTTAGCCCAAGCTTGTGAGCGCCCGGTTTCAGGATAATGCGTATTTCTTCCGAAGCGCTTTCCAGATTGTTGCGTACGTCGTATAGCGTGTCATATGTCCGCAGTTGGTTCTCAAGATCGTTTACAGCCAGACGCAATACGTCAAGGTCCGGGTGCCGGATAGACAACTCGAAACCGGGACCATCGTCATTGTGGGTGTATTCCACCGAGACTTCTTTGGCATCCGGTATATCCCCCATCAATTCACGTAAGCGGATCGCCGCTTCTTTGGCACCCATGTCGCGGACTTCAGGCGGCGCCAGTTTGACGATCGCCAACACGCTGTCCCGGCGGGAGCGTGTATACCAGTTCTCAATCAGCTTGCCTTCACCACCCGTGCGCTGATTAACTTCCTCCACCAGTGCAAGCTCGGCTTGCTGCAATTGCGCCAGGATCTCCAGGGCACGGCTATACGGCGCACCCTCGGGCATGGTTACGTTGACGATAACTTCGTCAGATTCCATTTCCGGCATGAACGCCTTTTTGACCCAACCGGTATTGAACAGAGTCATGCCCACAACAAACAGCATGATGAAGATACTGAAGGTGAGATAACGCCGGTTGACCGAGAATTGCCCAATTCTTCGGTAGTAAGTATGGGCAAAGTAAATAATGCTGTCTGAAATACGTTTCTGAAAATGCCCGAAGCGGCCCATCACTTTCTCGTGGCGCGGCTTCATGGTGGAC
The DNA here is from genome assembly GCA_964443145.1 of uncultured Wenzhouxiangellaceae bacterium. GTDB lineage: Bacteria > Pseudomonadota > Gammaproteobacteria > Xanthomonadales > SZUA-36 > JAHEFT01. Next base: position 4,329 of record CAYUBS010000178.1, read on the forward strand.
AGATGAGAAGGCAGAATCCAAAGAGACTCGATCAGGGAGAACACCAGGGCCAGTATCACTACCCAGGTGATGTGGCGGGTAAACTCGCTGGTAGACCCACTCAGGAACAGCCAGGGCAGGAACGCCATGATCGTTGTCAGCACGCCGAAGACAACCGGTTTGGCGACCAACTGGGCGC
>CAYUBS010000179.1:0-4498 GCA_964443145.1 uncultured Wenzhouxiangellaceae bacterium
CGCGGTTCTCGAACCTCGAGACGCTAATGCTGTAACGCAATCCGCCAGTAGCTTCTTGTGCAAGCGCGAGTGTTGATGTGAATAAAGAAGAGCTAACAATAATGACCAGAAGAGACTTAAAACAAAAGTTCATGATATTCCTCCGCATTTTTGTTGACTGACATTAGTGTACACGCCTGTAGGGAAGCTGATCCGATTTCACACTAGATATGGCTGTGGAGCAGTTTAATGCCAGCATCAGTGACTTCTTCTTTCTCGATATTCAATACCAACAGCACATATTTCATTTTCCGACCAGTGTTAAGCTTTTTGTCAGGGAGAAAAAGCTATGGCGTTTGTTAATCTACAGGTCAATCTGGCTGACTTACCGACTGCCCGGGAGTTGGAAATGGAGCCTATGTCGCCGGCCTATATCCGGGAAGTCAAAACGCAGCTATTGATCATCTGGGCGCCATTATTAATGGGTGCTTTTATTCCTTCTGTGTTGGCTGGCCAGGTGTTCTTATTGGCCATACCGGCGCTGTTGTTGCTGCTGGCCTTTTTGATTTCTGCGCTGGTGATCAAAAAAGCCCGCATCAAGGGCATTGCTTTACGTGATCACGATATAGCGAGCCGGTCCGGGCTGTTCTGGCGCAAGACCGTGCTGCTGGCCTTTGACCGGGTACAGCATGTGGAGGTCAGCAGTGGTCCATTACAGCGCAAATATGGATTGGCGTCTCTGAAGTTCTTTACAGCCGGGGGTAGCGGTGTTGATTTGAAAGTTGACGGTCTGCAACGTGAACGTGCCGAGCAGGTTCGGGCGTATATTCTGGATAAAACTCTCGATCAGTCCGCTGAGTGAACACCCCTCATTCCAGCCCGAACTGGCGCCGCACGTCTCCGGTTGCCGTAGTGTTTTATCTGTCTCGTCTGGGCACCCAACTAGGTAGAGGTCTCGCACCCGCGGCGGTCGTTTTGTTGGCCGGCCTGTCGTCCATGAGTGGTTCAGGCAAGACGCTGGCAGTGACCGGCGTCATAACAATGCTGGCAGTGGTTGTCGTTTCCTCCGTTTTGTCCTGGCTGCGGTTCAGATACCTTATTGAAGGCGATCGCGTGCTGGTGCGCAGTGGTGTTTTGCATCGGGAAGAGCTGAGCATTGAGTTCAACCGTATTCAAAATGTCAGTATTCGCGAACCCTTCTACATGCGGCCTTTTTCTCTGTCACTGCTCAGCATTGACACCGCCGGTAGCCAGGGCAAGGAGGTTGTTCTCAGCGGTATAGACAAGACCATTGCCATCGAACTGCGCAATACCATGCTGGCACAGGCGGTGTCTGCAGTTGATGATGAATCCACCGATCAGCCCGTGCCCTCCGAATCATCCTTATTGTTGACACGTGGCCGTAAAGATATTGTCCTGTATGGGCTGACGGTCAATTCTATTTTATGGGTGGTGGTTGCCGCCGGTGCATTTTTTGGCGCCTGGGAGACGACCGAGAACCTGATCATGTGGGTTGTACAACACATTCGGCTGGAGGATGTGTCAGCCACAATCAATCCCGATGCTGGTTTGTTTGGTCGGTTACTGGTGATCACCGCGCTGTTTATTGCTGCGTTGCTGATGTTGCCCCTGATTTCAATTATCGGTGCTTTGTTCAGGCATGACGGCTACCGGCTCAGTGCTGAAGGTGAGACCTACCGAAAAACCAGCGGACTGCTGACCAAACATGATGAATCCCTGAAACGGCACAAGATCCAGGCTATGGTCTGGAAGCAGAATTTCATCGCCCGTTTTTTGGCCCGAACTAATGTTCATCTCAGGGTTGCACAAGCCGGCACAGGCACCGCAGACGGACAGCTACCCACCGGTGCCAAAGCCAGCTTCCTGGTGCCCGTCCTGCACCCGCACGAAGTCCACACGCTTAGTGCTGAATTCCTGCCGGGGTGCGAAACGGAAAAAGTACAATTATCCAGGATCAACCGACGCCGCCTTGCCTTTGTTGTTCTGGGTGTTTCATTGTTACCGATTTTGCCACTGACTACCGTTTTGAGCGTGCTGGTTAGCTGGAAATTCACCGCCTTGCTGCCCCTGGCACTGGCTATCGTCTGGGCCGTTCTTAGTCGTTATTGGCAGCAGGCCGGTTATGGCGTGGTGGGTGAGTACGGCTTTATCCGCCATGGATTTATCGGCGCCCAGACCACCGTGTTTCCTTTGTTCAAAGTACAGCGCGTAGACATCATTCAAACTCCGGGGCAACGCAAAAGAGGACTTGCGCAGTTAAGCATTCACCTCGCTTCGCACACCCTCAATATGTCCTTTGTGCCGGTAGAAGATGCTTATGCATTCAGAGATCTGGCTCTTTATTACGTTGAATCTGAGCGGCGGAGTTGGTACTAGGTTTTAGGGGAACGCTCCACGGACCGCCATTTATTGATGGTATTCATCGTAGTTCCTGCCTTTTCTATATATTCGGGTTTGTTTCTGGTCGCTGACTTTAGATGTAGACTTCGACAAACTGGCTGATAACTCACCAGAACAAATCAGGATTAGCAGGGGATTTGACTATGAATTCATTTTACCGAAATTGCGCAGTTCTCCTCGCCTGCACGTTTGTGAATGTGGCACAGGCAGCAGACGAAGAAGAGGCTCCAGTGGCCATTCAGGATACGGAAATCCACTTGTATGATTTGATCAGTGATGACAAGGGTTACCGGATTGAAAATGGAAAAAACATTTCATCCAGCAAAAGTTATGACAACCAGCCTTTCTTCACCCCGGACAGTAAATCAATATTGTTTTCTTCCGAGCGTGATGGAAAACAAACCGATATTTATGAGTATTTTATTCAAGCCGAAAAAATCGAACAGGTGACAGCCACCGAATCTTCCGAATATACCCCAAAATCTTCTCCGGACAATTTGATTATTACCTTTGTCAGGGATGGTGAGGTAAATCCTGATCGAACTGTTTGGCAATTGAATCGGGAAAGTGGCGAATATTCCTGGGCAATCAATTCGAAAGAACCGGTCGGCTACTATCACCTCAATCATGAGACCGGAGACGTACTGTTCTGGTCCCGCTTCGGTTTCAGCGTGCAATACCTCAACGTTAAGAGAAACCTGGACAGATTTGTCAGTGGCAATGCGGTTCCCGGAACGCCCAAACAGATCCCGGGCACTGCGCTGTTCAGCTTTGTTCACCGTCAGACGAATGAGGAAGTCTGGATCAAATCCTTTAACCCGGAAACGTTTGCCATTACGCCAATTGCCCCCATCACGGGTGACAACTCAGATTACGCCTGGGCTGCCAATGGGGATATATTCCGGGCCGAAGAAAACGTGTTGTATGTATGGAAGAAAGACGGGAATTCCGGTAGTTGGACGAAAGTTCAGGAGATGTCGGAAATGTTTAAGGGGGTGATTTATCGGCTCGCCATCAGTCCCGACAGCAAAAAGATTGCGCTGGTTGAAAACCGGTAAGCAGGAGCCAAATCACGAACGTGGAAATATAAAGAGATAAAACCCCGATTGAGGCATACTTTGGTTCTTCAAACCCGAGAGACCAAGAAAACTTGATGCAATGTGACTCATGCCAGCATCAGAATCGTGCTGATGCTCGTTTCTGTAGTGGATGCGGTCAGCAACTGCTGATCAAATGTCCACAGTGCGGCAATAACTGCCCTCCGGATAGCCGGTTCTGTGATGACTGCGGTGCCTCGCTGGAGGTCACTTCCAAATCGTACACGCCGGCCCATCTGACCGGGGAGGCATTCACATCCAGATTCGCACTTGAGGGTGAGGTCAAACAAGTCACTGTTCTGTTTTGCGACATCGCAAATTCCACTGAGCTTGCGCATGACGTGGGCGCAGAAGGTATGCATGACCTGCTCAATGAATTCTTCGAGTTGGCAGCCGCCGAAATCCATCATTTTGAGGGCACCATCAATCAGTTTCTGGGAGATGGCTTTATGGCGCTGTTCGGTGCGCCGGTCGCACATGAAGATCATGTTCGTCGCGCTTTGCTTTCTGCTCTCGGTATTCAGGAGAAGCTCGGTGAGGCTAAGGCCCTGACTGGCATAAGTCTGCGGATGGGCGTTAACACAGGCAGCGTAGTAGTGGGCAAGATCGGTGATAACCTGCGAATGGATTATACGGCCGTGGGAGACACCACAAATATTGCAGCGCGTCTCGAAGGTTTGGCAAAGCCAGGGCGGATTTATGTCGGTGAGAGCGTCTATAACACGGCACGTGCTTACTTTGATTTCAAGGCACTTGGTGATCATAAACTCAAGGGGGTGAAAGAACCGGTCGAAATTTACGATTTGGTTAAAGCTCGCACTGAAGAAGGCAGTTCATCTCCAGCCAGTGGTCTGGGCATCACTTCGCCGTTAGTAGGCCGCGACCATGAATTGGCTTTGCTGGAGAATAAACTGGCCGGGTTACGTGATGGCGAAGGTAGTGTGCAATTGCTAACGGCCGAGCCGGGTGCAGGAAAATCCAGGTTGATCGCCGAGATCAAG
>CAYUBS010000180.1:0-4498 GCA_964443145.1 uncultured Wenzhouxiangellaceae bacterium
AAGCCGCCTGACTTCCCGGGGTTGAAAGCTAACCCTTAGTGCATAGTGAAAGGGGCACTCTTATGGGTGCCCCTTTTTTTGTGGTGGTGCGTCATCGCACTGGCACCGGCCATGCCCTCGTTGGTACCCTATGAAAATACCGTACGGAACGAATTGATGAAGCGAGTTCTATTCTTGTTGTACCAGGTCTACGCGTGGCTGATCTTTCTGCCAGTGGTGATTGTACTGACCGCTCTTTTCAGCACGCTGACGGTAATATTCGCCACGTTGGTTAATCCAGAGTGGGCGAGTGCCGTTTTCGCAGTTACCTGGGGCAAAAGCATCGCCTACCTGACGCCGGTCAGCGTGACGGTAGAGGGAAAACAGAACGCCAATCGTGAACAAAGTTATGTCGTGGTCAGCAATCACCAGAGCCAATACGACATTTTCCTGATTTACGGCTGGTTGGAGCTGGACCTGAAGTGGGTGATGAAAAAAGAACTTCGGAAAATTCCGGGAATCGGGATCGGTTGCGAGAAGGCCGGGCACATATTTATTGACCGCAGGGACCCCAGGCAAGCGCGCATTGCTATTCGGGAGGCGCTGGAAAGAGTAGGAGAAGGTGTTGGTATTTTGTTCTTTCCCGAGGGCACCCGGAGCATAGACGGGCGTCTGCTTTCGTTCAAGAAAGGTGCATTCAGGCTAGCTGTCGAGCAGGGCCTGCCCATTTTGCCGGTTACACTGGTGGGTACCCGGAAGGTACTGCCATCTCAGACTTTGAGTCTCTTCCCCGGCCCGATCAAGATGGTGATCCATCCTGCCATCGACCCGGCAGGTAAAACTGCTGCAGAGCTTATGCAAGAGAGCCGGGCGGCAATCACCTCGGCAATGCCGCCGGAATTGCGCTGACCTGATGGCTCTTCATAAGCCCGACCCACGCCATACGCAATCAAAGCAGGCACAACGGAATTTCCGCTTGGCGCTGCGTATTTCCATGGTATTCATCGGAATCCTCTGGGGAATATTCATCGTGGATAACGTATTCGGCCTGCAGCTGGGCCGATTCGGGTTGCGTCCTCACTCAATCCCTGGCCTGGTGGGTGTCATCACCGCGCCACTTCTGCACGGAAACTTTCCGCACATCCTGTCAAATTCAATACCGCTATTGATTTCCCTGACGGCCACTCTCTATCTGTATCCTTCTTCAGCCATGCGTGTGGTCCCCATGATCTGGATGGGATCCGGCCTGCTGGCGTGGTTTATCGGCCGCCCGAGCCTGCATTACGGCGCTAGCGGATTAATCTACGGATTGCTGGCCTACGTATTCGTCAGCGGTATTCTGCGCCATGACATGCGCTCCGTTTCGGTATCTCTTCTGGTCGGATTTTTGTATGGCTCGATGGTGTGGGGAGTTCTGCCAACGCGCCCGCACGTCTCATGGGAAATGCATCTTTCCGGTGCAGTTCTGGGTGTTTTACTGGCGATTGTCTTTCGCAACTGGGACCGGCCGCCGTTGGTACGTTACGATTGGGAAGACGATGACTCGGTTCCCGAATGGTATCCTGAGGCGGATAAAAAATCTTTCGAGCTCCCGGACGAGCACTAAAATGCACGCCTGCACACAAGTGACCTAAATGTTTAGAAAAACTCTGTATTTCATTGTTATCTTTGCTTTTATGTTTGTTGTTGTTGCCTTGCTTCTGCCGAAGACAGTCCAGGTCGAGCGCAGTGTGGTCATCGACAGACCGCCGACAACCCTTTTCACGGTGCTCAATAGTTTTCGTGCATTTTCGGCCTGGTCACCCTTATCCGAACGCGACCCGGATATCGTCTATGAATACAGTGGTCCGGTTTCCGGTAAAGGAGCCCGCATCAGTTGGAGTGGCGACCCGCGGCAGGTGGGCAGGGGCTTTCAGGAGATCATCGCGAGCAAACCATGGTCTATTATTCGAATGCAGATTGAGTTCGAGCACCAGGGACGCGCCGAAACCAGCTTTCTAATTGATCCTATAGGCCCGGGGGTTACTGTCACCTGGGGCTTTGAGGCCAACCTGGTCGAGGGGCAGGGCTTTTTCGGCAGTTTGCTTGCCCGCTATTTTGGACTGTTTTTCGATAGTTGGATTGGCACGGACTACGAAATGGGGCTGGCACGGCTCAAATCATTCGCAGAATCGCTCCCGGCTGCAGACTTCTCAGACCTGGAAGTGGACGTTGTGGATGTTGAAGCACTGAATATCCTGTACATCGCTACCGATAGTCACCAGTCCCAGGGCGATGCCTCCAGCCAGCTAGCGGGCGCTTATCGGGAGATCAGCGCGTTCATGGCAGAGCATTCTATCGAAATGCAGGCTCAGCCCATGACAATCACCCGCTCCTGGGATGCCAGGGACTATAAAATCGACGCGGCCATTCCCATTACGGTCACCGAAGTCGAAACGAGTGGCAACGTGCGTGTGGGTAAATCCCCGGACGGCCGGGCGGTACGGGTTGTTCACCGTGGTCCCTATGAGCGAATGGCTCCGAGCTATGCAAAACTGGCTGCCTATATGGCGGCCAACGGTTTGAAAGAAGGGCGTGTGTCCTGGGAGCAATATATTTCAGACCCGGCCCGCACGCCAGCGGAAGAAACCATTACACATATCTATTTCCTGATTGAAAATGACACATGAATAAGCGGATTAATATCATCGGTTGCGGGCGGGCAGCAGGCAGCCTGGCCAGGCTGTGGGTGCAGGCCAACGCCGTTTCAATCGGAGATGTGTGTAACCGCAGCGATGCCAGTACGTCACGGGCTGTTCAGAATATTGGCCAGGGGAATGCTGTGGGCTGCCCATCAGAAATGACTCCTGCGGATTACTGGCTGATCGGTACCAGCGATGCACAGATCGAGCCGGTTGCCGGAGCGATAGCCAAACAGATGGTGCACTCGCCGGGGGCGCTGGTTTTTCACCTGGCGGGACGTTTTGGTCTGGATGTACTCGAGCCACTCAATTGCGACAACAATTTGCTTGCGGCATTACACCCGGTACGTTCACTGACGGATGCACAGCTTTCACTGGCTGACTTCCAGGGCACGGCCTGTGTTGCGGAGGGATCAGATGCAGCACTCGCTGCTCTCCAGCCCCTGATTACATCGATTGGCGGCAAGTGGTTGCCGGTAACAGCCATCGATCGCGGTCTTTACCACGCCTCGGTCAGTATTATCAGCAACATCACCAAGGCCGTTGCGTGGAAAGCGCAGAAGTGGCAATGCAAGGCGGGCCTGCCGGAAGAAACCGCTACCACTGTGACGCACCAATTACTGCAGAGCACGATGGTCGACCTGTTTCGCTCCGGCGCGAAACAATCCATTACCGGTCCGGTCGTGCGAGGCGACACCAGTACGATAGAAGCGCATATAGAGGCGATTCGCGTTAATCACCCCGATGATTTGGATGTCTACCGAATTCTGGCCTATACCGTGCTGGAACTGGCGCAGGAAAGGGGCGATCTGGATGAAGCAACACTGAGCTGTTTCGAGGGCTTGTTGCGCGGCTAGCTACGCTTGCGGTGAAGGCGATTCTCACGTACCAGTATGAATAGGCCGGACGCCATGATAACGGCGGCGCCAAGCCATACACGCCAGCCCGGCAGATAACCCCAAAAAGCCAGGCCATACACCACCGCCCAGATCATATGCGTGTAATCCAACGGCGCAACAACTGCAGCGGAAGCTCTACGAAAAGCAGCGGTCAGCAGTACCTGGCCAAGTGCGCCACTCAAGCCCAGAATCAACAGCGGCCACCAGTGGTCCAGCGAAAGAGGCTGCCACCCCGGGATCGCCAATAACCCGGAAATGACCCCGACGATTGTCACAAACCAGAACGCAATGGTCACCGTTCCGTCCTTGCTGCCCAGGCGGCGTAACAACAGTGTCGTCATTGAATAGGACACCATGCCAAGCAAACCCATCAGGGCTCCGTATGAGATCCAATCGTCTCCTGAGGGTTGCAGGGCGATCAGTACACCTCCAAAGCCCAACACCGCAGCGGATATCCGGAATACACCGGCTGATTCACCCAGTACCGGTCCGGAGAGCAAGGTAATGAGCAGAGGTGCCGCAAAGAAAATGGTGTAGGCATCGGCCAGCTGCATTTCACGAAAACACTCTCCAACGGCGAAAAGCATGACCACTCCTAACAAGCCACGCACCAGATGACCGCGGAAGTAAGCCGTCCTGACCTGTGACCTGTCAGTAAACAGAATCCATAGTCCAAAAAATGGAAACGACATCAGGCAGCGTAGAAACGTCACCTGGAGCGACGAGTAGTGCTCGACCAGAATCTTGATCACCACATCCATGGTAGCCAGGAAAAACACCGCGGCCAGCATAAATAAAATGGCTTGCACCGGATGTTGCTTCACAGAGCTCACCAACGTGCCTCAAGGGTGACTGTGTCACGCCAGTTTTGGACAGGGCGCGTGTCCCCTGTGGCGCCGTTCAACAGCGCTTCAAAGCTTTCCCGGGAAAGATCCTCAG
>CAYUBS010000181.1:0-4480 GCA_964443145.1 uncultured Wenzhouxiangellaceae bacterium
CAGGGATGAAAATCGAGGGCCGCTTGGGCAGGAGCCCAATCGGCACGGTCACGATCAGGCGGGTTCCTTCACGAGGGTAGCCCGCAGGGCCGGACAAGATCGGGAACAAGGGAAGCGCCCCGTCTGTCATATCTCACCGCGGCTACCGCGTCGTGGGCACGGAGGCCTTAGCGGTCGAGCTCGTCCGGCGTCCATGCATCGATCGCCAATGCATGAATATCTACCTTCATCATCTCGTCCAGCTCCCGGTAAATCATCCGGTGCCGCTCGATCATCTGTTTACCTTCGAATACCTCGGAAATGATCAATACACGGAAGTGACCACGGCCATCTCGGGCGCCTGCGTGTCCTTCGTGCAAATGACCTTCGTCCTCAACGCCCAGGGTCTCGGGTTTAAAGGCCTCTTTCAGACGCTTTGAGATTTCTGGTTTTCTCTGGTTCGGATTCATTTGGGCATTACCCGTTTAAAGGGTGAGACTTCCACCGACTCGTAGACCCCGGCGGTGACGTATGGATCAGTATCCGCCCATTCTTTGGCCTCGGCCAGCGACTCGAACCGGGCAACGACCAGAGAACCCTGAAAACCGGCAGGGCCCGGGTCCTCGGCATCGATTGCCGGGCGTGGTCCTGCCAGAAGCAACCGTCCCTGTTCCAGCAAAAACTCCAGGCGCTCAAGGTGAGCCGGACGGGCGTCCAGCCTGGCCTGCAGGCTGTCCTCTTTGTCCCTGGAATAGATTACGTACCACATGCGCGAATCTTACGTGCACAAAGGCGCAGCGTAAAGTTGTGAAGTGGATTAGAATGTCGCGCATAACAAGAGTGACAATGGCATTTTAATGACTGAACGAATCGAAATCCGGGCCCAGGGCCCGAAGCCCAGGCAGATCGACAACATCGTGGCTGTAATGGTTCGCGGCGGGCTCATCGCCTACCCGACTGACTCGGGCTATGCGCTCGGCTGGAGGGCCGGGAACCGCAAGGCCCAGGACCGCGTGATACGTCTGCGCCAGCTCAGCCGGCGTGACCACTTCACCTACTGCTGCCGCACCCTTTCGGATGTGAGCCGTTTTGCCCAGGTCAGCAATTGGGCGCACCGCCTGATCCGGCAACTCACGCCGGGGCCGTATACGTTCATTTTGCCGGCGACCAACCAGGTTCCGAAGCTTCAAGGGCAGAAGCGGCCGTCCGAAATCGGCATACGTATTCCGGATCATGAAATCGTGCAGGCCATATTGCAGACAATCGATGAGCCGATTTTCAGTTCTTCGCTGATTCTCCCGGACATGGAAGATGAGATTCTGGACACCGAAGATCTGTATGACGCGGTCCACCGCGATGTAGATCTATTTGTCGATGCCGGCTATTGCCCGCTGGAACCCACCACCCTGCTGGACCTGACCGAAGACACCCCGCGTGTCCTCCGCCAGGGACAGGGCGTGGTAGACTTCTAGCCACTCTATGGAACCCGTCAACGACCAGCCCACTGCGGATGAAAACCCAACTGCGCAACAGGCGGAAATGCCTTTTGCCATCGTGCAGGGGCAGCCGTATACGCAGGTTCCAAAAGACCTGTATATCCCGCCGGATGCACTGGAGGTTTTTCTCGAGGCTTTTGAAGGGCCGCTCGACCTGCTGCTTTACCTGATCCGCCGCCAGAACCTGGATATCCTGGATATCCCGATCGCGGATATCACCAGGCAATATATGGGCTACATCGCCCTGCTCGATGAGATGCAGTTCGAACTCGCGGCCGAGTACCTGGTAATGGCCGCCATCCTGGCCGAAATCAAATCGCGCATGTTACTGCCACGGTTGCAAAGCGACGAAGAGGACGAGGATGACCCGCGCGCTGAACTGGTCCGCAGGCTGCAGGAGTACGAGCGCTTCAAACAGGCGGCTGAAAACCTCGACGACCTGCCCCGTGAAGGCCGCGACTATGTCATCGCCGAGGCATTCATGACGGAACGCAAGGTGGTGCAAATCCCACCCGATGTAGACCTGGGCGACATGCTGGATGCGCTGCGCGATGTACTCGGCCGTGCTGACCTGTTCAGCAGCCACCAGGTACAGATGGAACCGCTCTCGGTGCGCGAGCGCATGACCGCTATAATGGACCGCCTGCGCAAGAACCCATACATGGAGTTCCAGTATTTTTTCACCGCCGAGGAAGGGCGAGCGGGCGTTGTGGTGACTTTTCTTGCACTGCTGGAACTGACCCGCGAGCGCATCGTCGAGATCATCCAGAACGAACCCTTGGGCCAGATTTACGTAAAGAGCCCGGAATAGAGGAATATCCATGGCGAGGATAGGCGACACATCCCGAACATCCTTGAAAAGCATTCTGGAGGCAGTGCTGATGGCTGCCGGCGAACCGCTAAACCTGGCTTCACTGGCCAGTGTTTTCAGCGACGAAGAGCGGCCGTCGGATAACGACATCTGCAAAGCACTCGAACAACTGGGACAGGATTATCACGAACGTGGCCTGGAACTCAGGGAAGTCGCCAGCGGCTTTCGCATCCAGGTTCGTGAGGACACCAACCCCTGGGTTTCGCGGCTGTGGGAAGACCGCCCGCAACGCTACTCACGGGCACTGCTGGAAACGCTGGCACTGATCGCTTACCGACAGCCGATTACCCGTGGAGATATCGAAGAAGTCCGTGGTGTGTCGGTCAGCACGAACATCATCAGGTCGATGCAGGAACGCGAGTGGATTCGCGTCGTGGGGCACCGTGACGTCCCGGGCAAACCCGCCCTGTTTGGCACCACCAAGGCCTTTCTTGATTACTTTAACCTGAGCAGTCTTGATGACCTGCCCTCGCTGGCGGAAATCAAGGACATGGAAAGCCTGGAACCGGAGTTGGAACTTGAAACCACAAAAGACGAAAGCAGCGCCGAAGGGCCGGACGAAGGACCGGACGAAGGACCAGTCAACGGATCAGACGACGACCCCGGCCGCGATACCGTCGACATCTGAACGACTTCAGAAGCTGATGGCTTCAGCCGGGCTGGGTTCGCGCCGGGCACTGGAAAAGCAGATCAAAGATGGCAAGATCGAGGTCAACGGCGCGACTGCCGAGATCGGCCGCAACCTGGCTGAAGGCGATGTCATCGCTTTTGAGGGCAGGCGTTTTGACGTGGTCAGCAAACCGGTCAGGCAGCGCACCCTGATTTATAACAAACCCGAAGGCGAAGTCACGTCGCGTTCCGACCCGCAAGGCCGCAAAACCGTGTTTGACAAGCTGCCCAAGGTCAGAAATGGCCGTTGGGTGGCGATCGGACGACTGGACATCAACACAACTGGCCTGCTCATACTGACAACGGACGGTGAACTCGCCCACGCGATGATGCACCCCTCCAGCAATGTTGATCGCGAGTACGCCTGCCGGATCCGCGGCGAGGCTACCCCGGAACAACTGCTGCAGCTAAAGAAAGGCGTTGAACTGGATGATGGGCCCGCGAGCTTCAGCGACATCAAGGAAGCGGGTGGTGGCACTGGCGAAAACCATTGGTACCACGTGACCATCATGGAAGGCCGCAACCGCGAAGTACGGCGCCTGTGGCAATCCCAGGGCTGTTTCGTCAGCCGCTTGAAGCGCGTGCGCTATGGCGCCGCCTTCCTGCCCAAACGCCTGCGAATGGGACAGTGGTCTGAGATTGAACCCAAAGATCATAAGGTCCTGCGCGAAGACGTCAAACTGGCCGGCGAGTCCTCCGGTCTGTCTCTACTGGAACAGGGCCAGCGCGGCGGCAGAAATGCTTCACACAGAAAAACTCCGAGGGGTCAAAAAGGGGAGCGTGGACAAAAATCCAGGCCGAGCTCGAAGTACAAACCCCGCAACCGATGAACCTGGAGCAATTGCAGGAAGACTGCCTCGAGTTCCTCGGAAGAATCACTCCCGCAGATGGTGCACACGATCTGAGCCATGTAAAGCGTGTTGTTAAGAATTGCCAGTATCTTACTGATATTGAAAGCGCAAACTCTCTAATTACACTACCTGCCGCCTGGCTGCATGACTGTGTCGCCGTACCCAAAGACAGCCCACTGAGGGCGCAGGGTTCAAAGCTGGCAGCAGAAGCAGCCGTCGATTTCCTGACTAAGGCAGACTACCCGAAAGAGCTACTGCCCGAGGTTTACCACGCTATCGAGGCGCACAGCTATAGTGCAAACATCCCCACCCGTAGCCTGGAAGCCCGCGTGGTTCAGGATGCAGATCGCCTGGACTCCCTCGGCGCCATCGGCATAGCCCGCTGCCTGCTGGTCGGGGGCCATCTCAACCGCCCCCTGTTCGACGCGACCGACCCCTTCTGCGATCACCGCGACCCGGACGATTCCCTCTACACCATCGACCATTTCTACACCAAACTCTTCAAACTCCCCAACACCATGCAGACAGAGACCGGCCGCAACGAAGCCCATCGCCGTGCAGACTTAATGAAAGAGTATCTGGATCACCTGCGGTCAGAAATTACCTCAGGGCAC
>CAYUBS010000182.1:0-4424 GCA_964443145.1 uncultured Wenzhouxiangellaceae bacterium
GGTAAAATGATCAAAGCCCATCTGTCAGATAAGCAGGGCCGAAAGAGATGATTTCTAAAGGAGTGGCGAGAACTTATCGATTACTACTCGGGTTTTTGGTCCCTCGAATATATTGTTGTTTTTCCCAAAATAGTGCTTTTAGCCTTATTATTTACAGGCCTGCAGTCTCTTGTCTTCAGCATTGTTATGGAGTTCATTGCCCGGCCTGTAATTCACAAGCTCGGATACTTTGTACTGGTCAGTGGCATTCTTGGACTTTTGTCCGGACTTATTCCCGGTGCATTGACTGCTAATTTAGAAAGGTTTTTGCCCATTGGCATACTCGTTGGGATATTTGTTGGGCTACTCCTTTATGATAAAGGCAATGCAAGCAATCAGAGCATTTGAGCGTTATATCTACCCGTTAAAAACCCGAGTCTATTACCACCACACAAGCTATGAACAACTCAATTAATTTTAGAACATCGATGTTTGATGTCGCTCAAGAGAAAGAGAACCCTTACAACCCAATTTACGGAGTTTCTCTCCTGCTTTGGCTCAAAGAAGAGCTTAAAGGCAAAATGGAAATGACCGAGCCTGATGCTGAGGACTGGGGTTGGTATAGCGAGCTGGAGTGGGAGGGGAAGCATTACATGATTGGATCAACGGCTTTCTTTGAAGAGGGGGACGATCCAAAAGCGGAATCGGACTGGGCGTTTCAAATCGTTAAATTTCGCAGCTTCAAGGAAAGGCTTTTTGGAAAAAACAAAATGACTGAATCAGACAGTTGTTTTCTTTATTTCAAAGAGCTGTTCGATAAGCATCCTCAAATCCATGGAGTGTCGGTTGAATAACTCACTAATAATAAAAATTTGGCTGTGGCGCAGGGCTTCAGGCTTGGTGGTAAGTAAATGAACACGTTTATTGCGCTCTTCAGAGGCATTAATGTAGGCGGGAATAACATAATTCCGATGAAGGAATTGGCGTCCTTATTGACTGGGTGTGGATATGAAAACGTCCAGACCTATATCCAGAGTGGAAATGTTGTATTCGATTGCAAGGATGCGCCCGGTGAAGGCCTTGGAGCACTGATTGAGAAAAAATTTGGTTTCAGGCCAAAAGTCTTGATACTGACGAGTCGAGAACTGGAACAAGCCATAGAGAGCAATCCCTACAGTCCTGCCGAAGGCAAACATTGCCATTTCTATTTTTGCAGCAGCACACCCAGCTCAATTAACACGGCAAAGCTCACAGAGCTTAAGTCGAACTCTGAGGAATATTTCATGGATGGAAACGTCTTCTACCTGCATGCGCCGAATGGCATTGGCCGATCAAAACTTGCCGCTAGTGTGGAACGTTGCCTGGGAGTACCCGCAACAGCACGCAACCTGAATACCGTGAACAAGTTATCAAATATGACTGTACGGCTATAAATAGATGAAAATTCAAACAGTAATAGCCAACTATACCGATCCCCGCCAGGGCGAAGACCTGCTCTATCTCCTGGACATATACTCCCGGGATGAAATGGGGGGCTCGGCCCCGCTGGATGAGGCGGTAAGAAGAAATTTACTCCAGGAGTTATCAAAGCTTCCGCATGCCTTCAGCGTACTTTGCTATGTAAACGACTATCCGGCCGGGCTCATCAACTGCTTCGAGGCATTCTCCACATTCAAATGCAGGCCATTGGTTAATGTTCACGATGTCATGGTCGATCCAGAATACAGAGGGTTGGGGTTGAGCCAAATAATGATGGCTAAGGTTGAGGAAATTGCCAATGAGAGAGGTTGCTGTAAGATCACCCTCGAAGTTCTGGAAGGAAACACGGTAGCCCGGAAAGCGTACGAGAAGTTCGGTTTTGACGGCTACGAGTTAGATTCCGCCCTGGGCAAGGCTTTATTCTTACAAAAGCAATTTGACGACAGCTAAGTTTGGATATAATGCCCGCATGAAAACAACGGTCTTACTCGTTAACCTGGGCACGCCCGACAGTCCTTCCGTAAAGGACGTCCGGAGTTACCTGCGCCAGTTCCTTAATGATCCGCGGGTTGTCGACCTGCCCTGGCTGGTGCGGAAAATCCTCGTCAACCTGATCATCGTTCCCTTTCGGTCGCCCAAAAGCGCGAAGATTTACCAGAAACTCTGGACGGAACAAGGCTCGCCCATCATTTTTCATGGCGAGAGAGTGAGGGAGCTTCTGCAGGAAAAGCTGGGGGATGAGTACTCGGTTGAGTTGGCCATGCGCTATAAAAATCCCGGGCTTCCCAAGGTTCTGGGGCGTGTTAAGAAATCCAACCCGGATCGCATCATCGTACTGCCCCTGTTTCCACAATATGCCTCTGCCAGCACCGGCTCGGCGCTACAGGAAGTGATGGATATTGTCAGAGGCTGGTGGGTGATTCCGGAGATCCGTTTCATCAGCCAGTACTGGGACCATCCCAGGTTTATGCAGGCATTGATCGAACGCGGCAAGCAGTACGACTTGGGCGACTACGATCACGTACTTTTTTCCTACCACGGGTTGCCGGAACGCCAGGTCGACAAGGTGTATGACAGCGGCCTGTGCCAGGACCGTGACTGCGAGCATGAGATCACCGAAGAGAACAAGTATTGCTACAAGGCCGTGTGCTTCGGAACGACACGACTGCTGGCGCAGGGCCTGGGTATTCCTGATAAGGACTATACGGTGTGCTTTCAGTCCAGGCTCGACAAGCGCTGGCTGGAACCATTTGCCGACAAGATGGTCATTGAGCAGGCGAAAAAAGGCGCCAAAAAGCTATTGGTATTTTCGCCCTCTTTCGTAGCCGACTGCCTGGAGACCACCATCGAAATCGAAGACGAGTACCAGGAGCTTTTTGAGGAACATGGCGGCGAGAAAATCCAACTGGTGGAAAGCCTCAATGATCACCCGGTATGGATTGAGGCGCTGGAGGACATGGTTAAAGGGCGCTGACCGTTAAAACCTCAGGTGCTTCACCGTATCGCCTTTATTGATCATTTGCTTCAGCGAAGCGATCCCCAGTTTCAGATGTAATTCGACAAAACGGTCATTTACCTTCTTGTCGCTCTCAGCAGTTTTTACACCGTCCGGCACCATGGGTTGATCCGAAACCAGTAACAAAGCGCCTGCTGGTATTTGATTAGCAAAAGCGGTCGTGAAGATCGTGGCGGTTTCCATATCAATACCCATGCAGCGGATCGAATTCAAATAGGTTTTGAACTCCTCGTCATGCTCCCAGACCCGGCGGTTAGTCGTGTAGATGGTTCCTGTCCAGTAATCCTGCTTATAGTCCCTTATGGTGGTGGAAATAGACTTTTGCAGAGCAAATGACGGCAGTGCAGGAACCTCTGGTGGGAAATAATCGTCAGACGTACCCTCCCCGCGTATCGCTGCGATCGGCAAAATGAAGTCTCCCAGCTTGTTCTTCTTTTTCAAACCACCGCACTTGCCCAAAAACAGCACGGCCTTGGGTTTAATGGCCCGCAGCAGGTCAATAACGGTGGCTGCATTGGCACTGCCCATACCGAAGTTGATGATGGTAATACCATCCGCCTGAGTATTGGGCATGGGCTTCTTTTCACCCACAATTTCAGACTTATGATGCTTGGCAAAGCGCTGTACGTAGTCGCCGAAATTTACCAGGATGATGTATTTTGAAAAATCAGCCAGTTCACGGCCCGTGTACCTGGGTAGCCAGTTTTCTACTATTTCGCTTTTTGATTTCATACGGCTAGTCTGAAGGATTCAACGAACGATAACCAATTCGATCACCGGCAAACGTCCCTAGCCAGAGATCGTCACCTGCCTGTACAGCCATCGTAATATTGCTGAATTCTGCAATCGCCGGATTTCTCACCAGGTCGCTGCCTTCCATTGTCTGGGGATCAATAGACCTGACGATAAACGGACGTGGGCAACTGGCAAATTCTGCCAGGTCAAATTCTTCCGGGCCACCAATATTGCCGCAGTTCGCGTCCTCTAACACCATGCCGGCGGTGACCAAACGGCCATCACTACCCATGTGCAGGTTGTCGGGTATGAACGCCAACGGCTGCGTGGTTCGCAGTTGACGTGCAGGGTTGGTTCTCGAGTAGGCGATAACGGTGACGCCCCCTGACGATGCAACATAAATTTCCTGTTCATCGGCAGACACTTCGATTCCATTTCCGTAAGGCAGCTCAGTGCCCCGGACCACTTCAAACCCGCTGTCTCCCGGCGACCATTGGTAGACCGCGCCAGTCAATACACCGGCGAATGCATCGGTGATCGTTTTGCCGGGATGAAGTGGAATGGTCGCGACCAGCGATCCGTCGCTGAAAGAGGCGACGCTGTTGGCGACCATACCCTCGGGCATCATCACACAACCCGTCCAGGTCAATTCCGGCCTCGTACCACTGGCGTCCACATCGAATACTTCAATGGCTTCACGCCCACCGTGTCCCAC
>CAYUBS010000183.1:0-4368 GCA_964443145.1 uncultured Wenzhouxiangellaceae bacterium
TATGCATTGATGACCTTGCCACTGTGAACAACTGCAGAAGACAGAGATTTTAAAAAGCGATTGAAAAGGCAGAATTTCGGACGATATGGATTCATGACCTTAGGCACACATAATGACCTATTCAATCGGCTCTTGATTGAAGATTACAGACACAATTGTAATCTTCAATAACGAACAGTTTCTCCTTATTAGTCGGCAGACAAATTTGACGCTCAGACCTCTCTTTTCCAATAAGCAGCCTTCACTTTAATTTTCATCCAAAAAGAGTAGGTTTGGTATTCAAATCAAAGCCTGTAAAAGTATAACAGATAAGCGAAAAACTCGGTGTTCGTTATATTTTGGAGGGGAGCGTAAGAAAGGAAAATGACCGTGTGCAGATTACAGCTCAGTTAATTGGCGCTATTTCAGGATACCACAAGTGGTCAAAACGTTATGATCGTAAACTGGAAAATATCTTTGAACTTCAAGATGACATAATGAAAGATTTATTAAGTGAAATGCAGATTCAACTCATTGAAGGAATGTGCCATTAGCCGAAGAATATGCACGAAAAGCTCTTCAGCTTAATGATGACGCAATTGGTGTATGTAAAAAAGGGCTTAATCTCAGTAATTTTGGCGACTGGCATAACATCCTCCTTTTACAAAAGTACATCTAAGTTGCTTAGTTTATTGAACTGAAATAGTGAGCTCATTCCCCGTAGCCTGCTGTGAGGAATCTTCAATTGATGGAATTTCTACATAGAAATGAACCTCCCCGGGGCACAGCCCCGGGGTATCAATCTATCCTTTTAAATTTTTGTCGCAGCAAGCTGCGGGGAATTAAACCCTAAATGAGATTAAAATTTAGGTGCTGGAAAAAACCAGTCCACATATTTATTGTTAAAAAAGTTTTAAACTATTGATTAATAAGTTACCATCGGTTCTACTTTTTTAGCTTCTGCAACCCAATTTTCAACAACTTTTAGTCCGGGCAGTTGACGCACTAAAGCACGACCTGCAGAATTCACTTCAACCATTTTAGCGTGCAAATTTTCCGGATTACGATTTCTCAATTCTTTTACTGTATCCACACCGGCTTTTTCCAATAGTTCGGAATATTGAGTACCGACTCCCTTGACGCGGAACAGGTCTGCCATGTTTACCCATTTTAAGATTACTTTTTCGTCAATGCCTGATTTTTCGGCCAATTCTTTTCTTCCTTTTTTAGTACAACCGGCGTTGAGCAATGCGTTTAAGCTTCCAACATTTGCTTTTTTAAATTTTTCTGCATTCGCTGGACCAATTCCTTCGATCTCGTTGATTTTGTAATTTGCCATTTTGACT
This sequence comes from uncultured Wenzhouxiangellaceae bacterium, assembly GCA_964443145.1. Taxonomy (GTDB): domain Bacteria; phylum Pseudomonadota; class Gammaproteobacteria; order Xanthomonadales; family SZUA-36; genus JAHEFT01. The sequence goes on from CAYUBS010000183.1 coordinate 1,326, forward strand.
TTTCCTCTTCAATTGATTAAATAATTAATTAGTTCCTAAACAATGAAATTCTTTCCTTTTGTACAAAGAAATATTTAAGCATACTAGCAGACCCTGCGGTTTTGTAACTCCCCATCATTGGCTGCTTGCTTTGCCAGGGTGTCGTGTGCCAGACCCCTATTGCAGCGGTTTCAATTCAACCCGCCGGTTGCTGGCGCGGCCCTGGGCCGTATCATTGGTAACCAGCGGTCTGGATGGACCGTAGCCTTCCGCAGTCAACTGATTCGGATCAACTCCCTGATCGATGAGAGAATCCCGAACCGCATTGGCCCGATCAACCGAGAGGGTGTTGTTTAAAGCCAGACTTCCGGCGCTATCCGTGTGACCCTGTACCTCGACTTTAAGATCAGGATTTTGCTTCAATACGGCGGCAATTTCGGCCATTACCGCATAAGAACCCGATTTGATGTTGGCGCTGCTCGTATCAAATTTAATGTCTTCGATCAACCAGGTCCCGCTTTCCGTCATCTTGGCGCCGCTCTGGGTCGCCAAAGACTCGGGGCAGCCTTGGGTATCCACTGATTTACCCGGGGGTGTATCCGGACAGTTGTCACGGTAGTCGGCTACCCCATCCCCGTCGGAATCAAGGGCACAGCCGTTCTGATCGACATTTACCCCCTGAGGCGTATCCGGGCAGTTGTCGCGGTTGTCGGCCACCCCATCCTTATCGGAATCCAGGGCACAGCCGCTCTGGTCGACACTCACCCCCTGGGGCGTATCCGGACAGTTGTCGCGATTGTCGGCCACCCCATCCTTGTCGGAATCCAGGGCACAGCCGTTCTGATCGACATTAACACCCTGGGGAGTGTCCGGGCAGTTGTCCAGATCGTTGTAGACGCCGTCATGATCGTCATCCATACGTTTGGACAGGAATACGTCTTCCACAAAAGCGTGCATGGCAGTGCTGGTGGCAAGCTTGTCGGCATCGGTGGCATAACCGCACTCGCTGGTCTGAGCGAGTTGGCGCATAAATAATACCTGATCAGGGGTACTCCCCACGTATATGGTGTATATGCAGAGCCGGTCGCCATACTGTTCCTTTAGTCTTGTGGCCGCTGCCAAAGGTCCTTTGCCCATGTCTTCACCATCACTTAGGATGATAAGGGCGCTTTTCCCCGAGGTGCCGCGCAGATCTGCGTTGGCTGCATCGATGGCCTGCTCCATAGGGCTACTGCCATCGGCTCCAGTGACCTTGTCCAGCCCCGCCTGCATGCCGGTCTTGCTGTATGCTGCAGGACCATACATGAGAGCCGTATCTTCTGCCGAAACCGATAGGCTATGCCCAAAGGTCCTCAAGGCACCCTGCAGATCCATGTCGGGCATGGTTTGATTCATGCGACTGACAACTTCCTTGGCAACAGCCAGCCGATTCGAGCCGCCGTACCATGTGCGCATGGAAGCAGAGGCATCCAGAATGACAAAAACATTATCCACTTTGGCCTGATAGGATGCCAGGTTGAAGGTTTGGGGGGTAAAGGGCGGTTGGGACGAAAAAGGCGGTGCAGTGGCACAACCCGTAAGTGCCATACCAAAAAGTACGAGGAACAAAACCCTGATCGTGTGTCTTCTTAACATAATATTGCCTCCGATTGGTTTAAAGATTTACCATGCGCCCGCTATTGGTTGAAGCGTTTCGTCATAGCGTTAATATGGTCGCACAACGTGGTACTTCTGAATCTTCACTAACATTTTACTTAAATTGCTATTGTCAAGGAAAAATATGGTGTTTTGGAGCCGGTTAAAATCAAAGTTCGAACGAGGGGCGTGCCCATTGGTTGCCGTTTAAGCGCTGTCTTGAAAAACGGGTTTATACCGCTTGTCATAATAATATTCCGACAATAGGATGGCGGCATAAGGGTTTGTAGCAGAAAACGGTCCTCAATCGGAACGTTTTTCTGACAACCCCTATAAGCCTTAAACAAGGGAGCCAGCAAGGGGGATTGATAAACTAAAAGCTTGAAATAAAAACAAAACTCAGCTATTCTTGCTGAATCCGGTCATGGTTTCCGATGCATATAAAGATAGCCGCTTTACAGATAATCCTTTCGTTACCGGGAATCTGTGGATACGCTTCTACGCGGGGGCGCCCCTGGTGACGTCCCGGGGTGAGGCCTTGGGAACCCTGTGTGTAATCGATCAGGATAGCCGTACCCTTAGCGATGCTCAAATCAAGTCATTACAGGCCTTGTCACGTCAGGTGATGGCGCTTTTAGAGCTTCGAAAATATGTCCGACAGCAAAAAAAATATCAAAAGGAGCTTAGAGAATACCAGCTTAAACTGGAGCATTTGAATACCCAGTATCAAAAGCTGAGTATCACCGACGATGTAACCGGCTTTAACAACACCCGTTTCCTGCATCAATACCTGGACGCTTATTTAAAGCCCGTCTCAGAGGGCGGTCATCCCTTGTCCCTGGTTTTTTTCGACATGGATAACTTAAAAAGGTGGTGGACTCCCACGGCCATTTATTGGGTGCCAAGGTGTTAAAAGAGGTGGCGGAAACAGTGGATGAACATCTCGAAAGTGATGACCAGATTGTCCGTTATGGCGGTGACGAGTTCATTGTGGTTCTTCCGGGACAGGGAAGTGATGCGGCACTCTCTAAGGTGCAGGCCATCAAAAAGGAGATTAGCTCGCAGGTCTACCTGAAGCAAGAATCCATCGATCTGAATGTAACGGCCTCTTTTGGAATCGCCACTTACCCGCAGGATGCCGGAAACAAGAAACAGCTCCTCATGGCCGCGGATCTTTGTCTCTTTCAGAGTAAAAAAGAAGGCAAGAACCGTATTTCCATAACCAAGAGATAAACCGTCATACCTCTCATGGCAGTGGGTTTTAAGCCGTGTAACAACACCGGGTCATGGGGCCTGTTTTGAAGAAAAGCGGGCCTGGAAACCAGGCCCGCTTTTTTTTAGGAATTGAGGATCTTCTTTGCACTTTCATCATTGGCATCGCACATGTGGGCAATACCGGTTTCTTTAGCGGTTTCCCGGTTCCCGGAAA
>CAYUBS010000184.1:0-4287 GCA_964443145.1 uncultured Wenzhouxiangellaceae bacterium
AAGGCTGTTACGCCTGAATCCTACGTGTCCGGAAAAACCAATTGCCAGATTCGCGCCAATCCGGCACACGGCTACAGCGTTGTACATTCCGCCCGCAGCGTTGGCACTTCCAGTGCAGACCGTAATGGTTGCCATTTTCCCCTATTATCGGAGGATGATGAGGCTAACTGCCTGATCACCGTTACGCAGGAAAGCGTGCCCCTGACGGTTTACAAGGAATGGGTCGGTGGCTCCGGCGAAGAACAGGATGTGCAGATCAACCTCGAGTGCGAAAGTGGAAAATACTCCGGTAGCCGATACATTAACGAGGGCTCTCCCGGTGGCTGGGAGATTAGGGACATCGACCCGGAAGGGATTTTGTGTAACGTCAGCGAAGTGGTTCGCGACACCTTCGAGCCGGACATCATCGATTGCCAGGGGTTGTGGATTCTGCCGGGTAAAGGTGAGGAGTGTACGCTGCTCAATACCAAGATCGTAAAGCGTATCGAGATGCTCAACCGCTATGGAAAACTCATCATGATCGTGCTCGTTTTGGCGATTGGACTGGTGGCCGTGCGGCGTTTTTCCTGAGGCCTGTCTTTTTTTTGCAAATATGTTGTAAAAATGCCTTGAAAGGTGTTGACAGTAATTTACAGAGAGAGGATACTGGGTCCCAGAACACACAGGGCGTACGACCAACAGATCGACAGGATGTCGGTCTGTTTTGGTATCTGGGGCAGGAAAATCAGCCTAGCTCTTTAAGCCCGAAGTCACCCGATCCCTTCCTTCCAGATCTTTTATCGTCGCCACCGAGCGATAACCTTTCTCTTCCAGAATTTTACGGCTGTCACTGCCCTGGTCAAATCCATGCTCAACCGCCAATAGGCCGCCCGGTTCCAGGCACTCCAGCGCTTCAGTTGCAATTTGCCTGATGGACGACAGGGCATCGTCGCCCGGTGTGAGCGCAGCGACAGGCTCAAAGCGGCAGTCCCCCTGTTGCAGGTGATGGTCGCTGGCCGCCACGTAGGGAGGGTTGCTTACAATTAGCCGGAACCTGCCCTCCAGTGGTGTGCACCACGAACCCTGGTGGAGCTGGACTCTGTCACTGGCCAGGTTATCTGAATTTTCCCGAGCCACTTCCAGCGCAGTTGTACTCAGTTCAGTCGCGTGGACCTCGCACCGCAGCCGTTCAACAGCAATTGCAATGGCGACGGCGCCACTGCCGGTGCCCAGGTCGGCCACCCGCCAGCGGGCATTTCTGGGAATATGAGCAAGCGCTGTCTCGACCAATAGTTCGGTCTCAGGGCGCGGGATCAGCACATCGGGAGTAATCTTGAGCGGCAGGGACCAGAATTCTCGCGTCCCGGTCAGGTAAGCAACCGGTTCACCGTCCCTTCGACGATGGACCAGGGCAATATACCCAGCGTTTTGCCCCGGTTCCGGGATTCCGTCAGCATTGGCATATAGCCAGGCGCGACTTACGCCGAGCACGTGGCACAGCAGCAGTTCTGCTTCCAGACTGCCTGCCGCCTGGTCCGCCAATTGGCTTCTGCCTTCAACCAGCAGTTCTTTTACGTTCATTTCGCTGGCTTCACGTCTCCGAAGACTTGGCCGCTAGCGGGGCGTCAGAGTGTACCGCACCCGGTTGCAGTTCAGTCTTGCCTGACTTCTTAGGCAGAACATGGGCCCAGGCCTCTCGCCACCATTGCCCGAAATCTTCCAGAACAATATACAGGCAGGGGATCAGGAATAAGGTGATCACCGTAGCAAACAGAATACCGAAGGCCAGCGATGCGGCCATGGGAATCACGATCTGCGCTTGCAGGCTGGTCTCCAGCACGATCGGAACCAGGCCGAAGAATGTGGTCAGCGAGGTCAATAGAATCGCACGGAAACGCTTGCTGGCGGCATCGGTGACAGCCTGCATCAACGGTACGCCCAGCCGGCGTTCGCGGTTGACGAAATCGACCAGAATCAGGCTGTCGTTTACAACCACACCCGCCAGGGCGATGATCCCGAAGAAACTCATCATGCTCACCTGCAGGCCCAGTATCCAGTGACCGACCAGAGCGCCGATGGTGCCAAACGGGATGACCGACATGATGATCAGCGGCTGGGCGTAAGAGCGTAATGGAATGGCCATCAGGGCGTAAATCAGGAATACAGCGAACAGGGCGCCCTTAACCAGATCCTGTTGTACTTCTGCTGCAGCCTGGCTCTCACCACTAAGCCGGGTCCGGACGCCCGGGTAGAGGGCCAATACTTCGGGCAACTCTTTTTCCAGGATGTCCTTGGTGATTTTTCCAGGTTCGTAATTTTGTTTATCTACCTCGGCGGATACCCGCACGGCCCGTTCACGGTCGTAACGCTGGATGGAGGTGGGGCTTTCGGTCAGTTCCACTTCGGCCACGGCATGGAAGGGGACACGTCCACCGTCCGGCGTCCTGATCCGCATGTTATCGAGGTAGCCTACGGAGTCCCGTTCATCGCGGGGAAAACGCACCATCACTTTTACTTCGTCCTGGCCGCGTTGCACGCGCTGGACTTCCTCGCCGTAGAATCCTGCCCGGACCTGTCGTGCCAGGTCTGAAAGCGTCAGCCCCAGGGCTTCCGCCTCCGGTTTGATGTTGAGCTTGATTTCAGGGGTTCCGCGCTCGTAGGAATTACGAATGTCGAACACGCCTTCGTATTTTCGGATGCGCGACTCGAGTTCCTTGGCAGCGCGGCCCACCTGTTCGATATTGGTGCCGATCAGCTGCATCGAGATCGATGGTCCGCCGCCGGGACCGGTGGCGCCTTCGAAACCCAGGGTTTTTACACCCGGAAGTTCACCCACTTCTTCCCGCCAGCGGCGCAGAACTTCCGGCCCGTCGATCACATCTTCGTTTTCCTTGACCAGTTCGGTAATGATCTGGCCGGAGGTATCGCTGCGGGTGAAGGCGAGTGCACTGGAAACCACGGCACCCGACTCCACGCCCTGTTCCTCACTGACTTTCCGGTCAACTTCCCACAGGCCTGCCTGGATTTGACGCAGTGCTTCATGCGTCTGGCTGGCTGGAGTGCCTTCGTTCATTTGTAACTCAACCTGCAGAAAATCGGCCGTGATATCCGGAAAGAACACGAACCGCAAAATGCCACCTGCCAGCAGGCCAATGGACAGGATCAACAGCGAGATGAAGGCACAAAGAGTCAGGTATCTGTGTTTGAGCGCTTTCGCCAGAAAAGGTGCGTAGTGGTCATCAATAAAGTGGTGCAGGCCTTCGCTGAAAAAGCGCTGGAAACGGATAAATACGTTGTGCGTGTCTTTTTCGTAGTGCTTCACCTTCATATGCGCCAAATGGGCGGGCAGGATCAGCTTGGATTCCACCAGCGAAAAAGTCAGGCACAGAATAACGATCCAGCCAATGGCGGAAAAAAACTGGCCGGACATGCCGGTCACCATCAGGATCGGCAGGAATGCAGCCATGGTGGTCAGGACCCCGAATGTGGCAGGTACGGCCACCTTCATCACACCCTCGACGATATTATCCACCGAGTGTCCTTTCGCACGGATATTGGTGTAGGCACTCTCGCCTATGACGATCGCATCATCCACCACGATACCCAGCACCAGGATGAACCCAAACAGGCTCAGCATATTGACGGTGACATCCACCGTCGGCATCAGGAAGAAGGCGCCCATGAAGGCAATAGGCAGGCCCACCATGACCCAGAACGCCAGCTTCAGGCGCAGGAAAAGGGCCAGGATCAGAAACACCAGCGCGGCGCCCATGACCAGGTTCTTGACCATCATGTCGAGGCGGCCTTTCAGGTAGTAGCTGACGTCTGCCCACGCCGCGATGGAAACCCCTTCCGGCAAAACCGCAACTTTATCATCAACGAATTGGTGCACCGTTGCGGAAATGTCGAGTTCGCTCTGGTCGCCCACCGACAACACCTGGATCGAAATGACGGGCTTGCCGTTGTATTCCGAATAGCGGTCGCCTTCGGCGAACTCATCCCGGATGTACGCCACGTCCTTCAACATGACCCGGGTTCCGTCCGGATTGGTGCGCACAACGATGTCTTCAAAATCCCGGCCAACATAAGCCTGGCCCTTGGTCCGGACCAGGATATCTCCCGCATCGGAACGGATAGCGCCTGCTGAGAGATCAAGCGAACTGCGGCGGACCGCCTGGGCAACTTCTGATAAGGTCAGCCCGTAACTTTGCAGCGTAAATTCACTGACCTCGATGCTTATTTCATAGGGCCGTAAGCCGAAAAATTCTGCGCGGGTTACGCCCGGCAGGGTCACGATCTCATTTCGGA
>CAYUBS010000185.1:0-4251 GCA_964443145.1 uncultured Wenzhouxiangellaceae bacterium
CTCGGTCCCATCGTTGCCTCCTGCGGCGCCTATATACCGATGATATCCGGGCGTGGGCTGGGCCATACCGGAGGCACCCTGGACAAGCTCGAGAGCATTCCCGGTTTTGATGCTTTTCCTGGAATTGAAGCCTTTCAAAACACGGTGCGCAAGCACCGCCTGGCCATTATCGGTCAGACCAGCAGTCTCGCTCCGGCCGACCGGCGAATTTATGCCGTGCGTGACGTGACTGCGACAGTGGCATCCATTCCGCTGATCATCTCGTCTATCCTTTCCAAGAAACTGGCGGAGGGCCTGGATGGCCTGGTGATGGATATCAAATTCGGCTCGGGCGCATTCACCCCCGATCCGGCGGAGGCAGAATGCCTGGCTCGCGAGATTACCCTCGTGTCTGACAGGGCAGGGCTGCCTTGCCGGGCTCTGGTCACCAGCATGGAACAGCCGCTGGCATGGTCGGCGGGCAACGCGCTGGAGGTCATCGAAGCGGTGCGATTCCTGCGTGGTGAGGCCCGCCACGAACGACTTCAGGCTGTGGTGCTTGAGTTGTCTGCCGAATTGTTGAAGCTCGGTGGGTTGGCAGAAAATGTATCGCAGGGGCAGGAAATGGCGCAGGCAGCGCTGGACTCCGGTCGTGCTGCAGAACAGTTTGCGACCACGGTTCGGGCGCAAGGCGGGCCGGCTGACTTGCTGGAAAAAGCAGAAACAATTTTACCCTCGGCGCCTGTTGTCAGGCCCGTATTCGCCGTTTCGAGTGGTGTGATCCAGTCGGTCGATACCCGTGCTGTTGGTATGGCGGTTGTGTTCAAGGGAGGTGGCCGCAGGCGTGCAGAAGACGATGTTGATCCGGCGGTCGGGGTCAGCGCACTTTCCAGTGTGGGCCAGCCGGTGGATGCTTCTGCACCACTGGCCGTGATTCATGCTGCCAGCGAAGACCAATGGGAGCAGGCTGCGGCCTTGATACGGGCAGCTTTTGACGTAGGACAGGAGTGAGGATCCGATGATCGATCATGAAGCAGCCGCTAGCCGGCTGAAGCCGCATGCGGTCCGGGCGGCCGGATTTTCCTATTCGCCTTACAGCCACTTTCGAGTCGGGGCCGCGGTGATCAGCGATGCAGGGAAAATTTATGCCGGATGTAACGTGGAGAATGGCTCGTTTGGGCTGACCCAATGTGCTGAGCGCACGGCACTGACTGCGGCGATAGCACAGGGTGCTGCTCCAGGTTCCCTCTCCACGCTGCTGATCTATATACCCGGAGATACGGCTCATGCTCCCTGTGGTGCGTGTCGCCAGGTTATGAATGAGTTGATGAGCGAGGACTCTCTGGTGCTGTCCTGCTGTGATGGTGACGCTGTCCAGGCCTGGACACGTGCTGAATATTTACCGGATCCATTTGTGCCGGACACTTTATTGAAATGAACGATCCTGGAATCACGCAACTCCTGAATGGCCAGACAGGAAAAATTGGCTGGCAGGAACTGGTGCGCCATTTTGCCCGGGGAGTAGTGGTCTGTGTCAGCCCGAAACTGGATTTGCTCGAGACCGCAGCGAAGCTGATTGAAGACCGTGCGGATGACATTCGGGTTTTATATGAACAAGGCGCCTTGCATCGCGCGCGCGATGAAGACGCCATCCGGTGGCAGCAGGACGACCCGGAGTTCTGGACTGTCGTGGTTGCGCCGTGGGTGCTGGTACAGGAGACGGAAAGGATGAGCAGGAATGACTAGGTATCTGGCGTGGATTTTAGGTTTGTTTCTCAGCCTGATCACGATCACCGGTGTGGCTGAGGAGTCGTCGGCAAATACGGGCCCGGCTCAGCAAGCCGCCCGCCAGTCACTGCAACGCATCGAGCAATGGAACGATCAACTGCGGGCCGTTATCGCGGTTAATCCCGCTGCTATGGAACAGGCAGAATTGCTGGATGCTGAGTATGCCGCCGGCCGGGTTCACGGTCCCCTGCATGGCGTGCCGGTACTGCTCAAGGACAATATTGAGACCCTGGATATGCCCACCACCGCAGGTTCGCTCGCGCTTGCCGGCAACCGGACGGGGCGGGATGCATTCCTGACCGGGCAGCTCAGGTCTGCGGGTTTATTGATTATCGGCAAGAGCAACCTGAGCGAGTGGGCTAATTTCCGTTCGGAACGCTCTTCCAGCGGCTGGAGCGGGGTTGGAGGGCAGGCTCGAAACCCATACGATCTGCTGCGCTCGCCTTGTGGATCCAGTTCTGGTTCAGCGATTGCCGTGGCGGCCGGCATGGTGCCGCTTGCCGTTGGTACGGAAACCAATGGCTCCGTCATCTGCCCTGCGGCGGTCAACGGCATCGTCGGTATCAAGCCGACAGTGGGCCTGGTCAGTCGGCGCGGTATCGTACCTATTGCCCATAGCCAGGACACGGCTGGACCGATGGCCACGAACGTCAGGGATGCTGCATTTCTGCTGAACGCGATGACGGTTGCTGATCCAATGGATGCAGCCAGCCCGCAGGGGAAATTGGTTTTCGAGCGGGATTATTCAACCGCCCTTAGGGTGAATGGCTTACGCGGCAAGCGCGTGGGGGTGGTTCGCTCGTTGGCTGGATTCCATGAAGGTGTCGATGAGCAATTTGACCGGGCAATCGCTGAACTGTCTGCTGCCGGTGCTGTATTGGTTGATGGGCTGGCCTTTCCGGAGTACCCGGAGGGTTTCAGCCAGGCGTCTTATGACGTGCTGCTGTTCGAGTTCAAGCACGACCTGAACGAGTATCTCCAGACCTTACCCGGCCCGCAGGGGCAGTTGACGCTGGAGAAGCTGATTGCATTCAATCAGGAGCACGCCGGCCGGGAAATGGAGTGGTTCCAACAGGAAATATTTCTAAAGGCACAGGCAACGACCGGGCTGGACTCAACAACCTACCAGGAGGCCCTGGCCAGGGTCCAGTCCTTCAGCCGGGAAGGTATCGATGACCTGCTGCAGGAGCACGATCTTGATCTGCTGATTTCCCCAAGTAACACGCCGGCCTGGTCGATTGACCTGGTGGTGGGGGATCATTTTCTCGGTGGCAGCAGTTCGTTTCCGGCACGCGCCGGCTACCCCCACATCACCGTACCTATGGGATTCGTACACGGGTTGCCGGTTGGCCTGTCTTTTTATGGGACTGCATTTTCCGAGTTGGTGTTGATTGAAGCAGCCTTTGCCTTTGAACAGGCCAGCGGGTCGGCCCGAGCCCCCACGGGTTTTGGCGACTGGAAGCCGGCGGTATCAGAAAATGCCGGGAATCAGAACCTTCCTCTCAGCGGGGTACTCGGCGAAATGCTCGCGATACCATCGATGGTTGGACAGGGCGCGCGGTGCGAGGTTACAGAAGGTGAAGAGGGCGAAGGCGGCACCTGCCAGTGACCAGGTCAGCACGGCCCAGCCGACCCACTGGATGATTTCACCCAGGTAATGCGGAGAGCTGACCCAGCGAAACAAGCCGCCGTGCGGAATGCGGTAGCCCCTCTCGCCCGGTTTTCGCAGTTCGCGGATCGTCTTGTCGGACTGGAAATGCAGGCAGAACCCGGCCAGAAAAAGTACCGTGCCAATGATGAAGTGCTGCGTGAATAGTGGCGTCCCGTTTTCACCCGCAGCGATCAGCGCTCCCGCATTGTTGTAGCCGTTCAGTGAATTGAAAAACAGAGCGAACAGAACCAGCAGAGCCGGGAATGTCCGGTCAGAAGGTTGCATCAATGTGGGGAACAGAAAGGTGCGGTAAGCATAGTGGAATACCCACAGGCACAGCGGCACCCAGGCCTGTGGCATCGCCCGTACCGGGCTGGTCAGTACCAGCAAGGTGATGACCAGTAGTGCGGGTAACTCCATCAGCACCCATGCGGCGCGGTTGGGCAGACTGGGTCCCCAGCCCTCCTGGTAATGCCGTCCATAGGGTGCGGTTACGAAAAGCAGGCTGATTAACACCAGTGGACAGAGCAGGAACTGGATGAGCAGCGGCAGGTTCATGTCAGCATCTTGCCAGATTTTCGCTATCATGCGCCAATGAGAAATTTTTTCAGAAAGCTGCACCGCTGGCTGGGTTTGTTAATGGCCCTGCAAATCATCGCCTGGATGGCCAGTGGCCTTTTTTCTGTGGATGCTGCATATCATGGATTTCGATACACGTGACGATTTCAACCATCCGCTGCTGCAGATTGCTGCCGCCCTAGGCTTGATTATTGCGCTGAGTGGGGTGGTCTTCTGGGCGATGACGACCCGGCTATTCAGGCGCAGAAGGATCG
>CAYUBS010000186.1:0-4242 GCA_964443145.1 uncultured Wenzhouxiangellaceae bacterium
AGGTCGATCACCAGCCCGTCGTCCACCAATCCGAGGCCGCCGGCGTTGTGGCCGCCACCGCGGATGGCTAACGGGACGCCGTTGTCCCGGGCGTAATTGACACAGGTTTGGACGTCGGCGGCATCCACACAGCTTGCGAGGGCGGCGGGCTTTTTGTCGATCATGGCGTTGAAAATGGCGCGGACCTCGTCGTAGTTGGATGCGTCGCGGGTCACCAGTTCGCCTCGGAGGCTGGCGGCAAGATCGTCGAAGCTCATCAATTTCTCCGTTCGTTTGTGGAAGCACCGCCGCCGAGCGGGACCACCCCGCCGAGTTTCGTGCCGTCCGAGAATTGTGGCTTTCGCTTCGGAGCAAAGGCTTTTTTAAGATTGAGATGCGTTCTCTTTGAATATTGTATACAGGCTCGAGACGAAACCGTCAACCAGGCTCAAGAGAATTGCTCGCGCCCGGAACGGGCGCGGCGCGGTTTTGTGCTCCGGGTTGATCCTCGTCAACGGCGTGGGTGACGACCATCCAGGGAGATGCTGCCGCCGGGGCCGAAAAAAAACCACGGACGAGGGATGGCCCCTCGTCCGCTGATGATCATGGTCAGTCGTCGTCGCCGGACATGGGTGCGAAGTTGGCGTGCACCAGCTTCCACATGCCGTTGATCTTGGCGTAGACGCGGGTCGACTTGGCGGCGTTTGGTTTGTTCTCGCCGTCCTTGTTCCGGGTCATCCCGATGTAGTTGTAGGTCAGGATGGCGACATCGCCATAGACCTGGACCTTGGGATTGGCCATCTCGGCGATGACAACCGTGCCGGGGGCCTTGGCGAAGGCCTCGCCGAACTTGGCGTTGAGGGCCTTGCCGTCGAGACGGGTCGGATACTGGGCGTTGAACTCGGTGTAGTCGTCGGCCACGGACGCCATCATCTTGGCGGGGTCTTTGGCCATGTCGGCCGCCCATTGTGACTTGGCCAGGGCAATAATGTCCTCTTCGACACCGGCGCCGGCGACGGCCGGCAGCAGGAGCAGGGCTCCGACGATCAAAACGCTTGCATACTTCACTCGACTCATCATCTTCCTCCTCGAATTGGCGGTGGCGGTTTGGCGCCGGTTACGGCGCCAAACCCCCCGCGGATTGATCGTGCCCGTATACGGGTCCGCTCAAAGGCTCACGATCCTGGAAAGGTCTTTTTGAGGACGTCGAACCACCCCGTCACCAGGGTGACGTGGCTCTGAACGTTCTGCTCCTCGCTGCCCAGCAACACGATGAAGTTGTCGCCGTCGGGCATGGGCTCGAAATCCGAGAAAATGCTGCCGCTGACCGCGATTCCGACCTGGTCGCCGGAAAAGCCACCGGAGGCCACGAGCTGGGGCCTGCCGGCTCTGAATGTGGCGCCGTCTGTGGAGACGGCCGCCGCCATCAATCCATCCTGGCTGCGGAAGATCAGCTCAGCACCGTCGCGCGACCACGCCGGCCAGCTGCCGCCGCCATCGGAGACCTGCCATTTTCCACCGGCTGCCGGGAACGGCCGCACATAGACTTCCGAAGCCCCGGACTCATCGGACATATAGGCGACCCATTTGCCGTTCGGCGAGATGGACGGGAACCGCTCGAAAAATGGTGTTGCGAGAAACACCACCGGTTCGCCCGAGCCGTCGGCCGGTACCGCCCACAGATCGAACGTTTCGGCCTGGACTTCGCCGAGGATCCACTTGCCGTCGGGCGACCACGAGGTGGCCCAGAAATCGTAATCGATCTCGGCGAGCCGCTCAGGCTCGCCCGAACCGTCGGCCCGTTTGCGGTAGGGGTTTTCGCGGCCGTCCTGGTCGGAGGTGAAGGCCAGATACTGGCCGTCGGGCGACCACACCTGGTCGCCCTCGTATCCGTCGTTGAATGTCAGCCGGGTAGCCACCTCGCGCTCGAGGTCGTAGACCCAGACATCCCAGTTGCCGTCGCGCAGAACCGTCAACGAAAGACGCCGCCCGTCCGGTGAAAGCTTGGGGTTGGCATAGGTCCCGGGTTGCGACCACAAGGGCGAGACCACGCCCTGGCGATTCATCTTCATGATCGGGTATTCGGGCACGCCGACGACACCGCTGACATAGGCCAGGGTCCCGTTTTCAGAGAAGCTGATCTGGGCGCCCGCGTTGGAGCTGTTGACGGTGACTCCCTGGACAATTGGCGCCGGCGAACCGGTGGCCTCCATTTTTTTGACGGCGAACGGCATGGCGAAGAGGGTGTTTTCGCGGACGTAGACCAGATGGCCGGACGGTACCCATCGACCGTATCCGCCGCCCCGGTGCAGGACCTTGCGTTCGCCGGTGGCCAGCGACACCGATTCGATCACACCGTCGTCGGCGCTCCCCGAGCCCTGGAGAAGGGTCGTGAAAATCACCTGGCCTCCAGGAATCACCTGCGGCCAATAGTGGGCGGTCTCACCGTTTTTGGCGTCGAGTGTGGTCAACGGCACGAGCTCGCCGCCGGCGGCGGAGACGGTAAACAGACCGCCGGTTCGGGTGGGAGAGACGACGATGGTGTTGTCGGGTCCCCAACTCGCGCCTCGGCTGCGGTTGACCTTGCACAGGGCGATCGGAGTGCCCCCGGTGATCGGCACCTTTTTGAGTTCGCCCGGTGTTACGAACCCGACCCACTGGCCGTCAGGAGAAAAGAACGGGTTGTAGGGCTGGGCCGAAGAGCCTCCGGTCACCAGCGGCGTGCCCTCGAGTTGATCGAGAGCGCGAACCGACATCGTCCGCCCCGCCTCGCCGTCCGACGCGTAAACCATGCGGTTGCCGTCGGGAGAGAGCACCACCGACGCGCCCAGGTCGACATAAAGAGGATCATCCGAGATCTTGGCCTCGAGCCGCATCGTCGGTTCGTCGACCGGCCCCCGCGGCCACAAAAAAGCGGTCAGGGCCAGCGCGACAGCCATCGTTCCGGCGACGGCCCACGGCAGAACGCGCCTGACGATCGGCTGGGCGCCGGCAGCTGCGACTTCGCCGTTCGCCTCGGGGTTTTCGAGGTAGCGCTCGATGGCGATGCGGACTTCGCCGATGGCTTGCAGACGCTGGCCGACCTCCTTCTCCAGGCAGCGCTCCAGAAGGCGGCGCACCGCTGGAGGGGTGTCTCTCGGGAGGTCATCCCACTCCGGCTCTCTCGCCAATACCCCTGCCAGGGTGTCGGACAAGGTGCGGCCGGCGTAGACCCGTTTGCCGATCAACATCTCCATCAGCACGATCCCGAAGGCCCAGACGTCGGCGCGGCGGTCGGCGTTTTCGCCGCGCGCCTGCTCGGGGCTCATGTAGGCAGCGGTCCCGAGCAAGACCCCGACCGTCGTCATCTGCGCCGTCAGGGTGGGGGAAAGCGACACGTTCTGCGAACCCGGTCCGGAGGCGGCGTCGGACGACTCCAGGGCCTTGGCGAGACCGAAATCGAGGATGGTCACCTGGTTGTTTGCGGTGAGCGTGATGTTGGCGGGTTTCAGATCGCGGTGGACGATGCCCTTCTCGTGCGCCGCCTCGAGCCCCTCGACGATCTGCAACGAAATCTGGAGCGCCTGATCGACCGGGATCGGTCCGCGGTCAATGCGCTGGGCCAGGGTCTCGCCTTCGGCCACCTGCATGATGAGCAGCTTCTGGCCGTCAACATCCTCGAGGCCGTAGATTCCTGCGATTCGCGGGTGGTTGAAGGTCGCCAGCAAACGGGCCTCGCGCTCGAAGCGGGCCAACCGTTCGGGGTCGGCGGTAAAGGCCTCTGGTAAGACCTTGACGGCGACCTCGCGGCCGAGCCTGGTGTCTTCCGCCCTCCATACCTCGCCCATGCCGCCTTCGCCGAGTTTTTCGAGAATCGTGTAGTGCGCCAGTGTCTGGCCGATCATGACCTTCCTCTCACGGGTACCGGAGGCTGTCGGTTCGCCTCACGGCCCCCTTCTTGTCTTCAATTGGATACAAGCAGGGTCATCGTATCACTAAGGAGAAGCGATCTCAATTTCAGAAACTGAAATGTGGCGGTTTTCACGAAACCGGCGAATCTTTACCTCTGATGACCGACCGCGGATAACACCCGGTGAGGGATTCGGCCGTGAAGCGCGCAATGTACCTCGCGGCAGTCGAGACCCCTCTTTCAAGACTCCCCGGGCCAATCGGCGCGCGTTGCTACACTGTGGGCCGATAATTCAAGAAACCGGGAGGTAGGGGATGACGTCTCGACACTGGCGAGTGATGGTGGTTCTTTTTGTGGCGCTGATTGTTGCCGGT
>CAYUBS010000187.1:0-4242 GCA_964443145.1 uncultured Wenzhouxiangellaceae bacterium
CGAGCGCAAAAATGCCTCATCATTGTTACAACTCATCGGCAGTATCACAGTATCGTAGAGTTCAGCTGCCTCATCGATTTTTTTCAGACTCTTGATGTTTTTGATCACGCTGGCTTCAAGCCGGTAAGACGGAAAATCGGCCCTGATCCAACGCGCCAGGTCATCATTGGTGACAATGATGGAGTTGCCTGGCCGGTCATATTTCTCTAAATAAGGAATATTGTCTTCGTATTCCTGTCGACTGGCATGGTGATTGGTCAACGGCAAACGCAGATTGATATTCAATTTGTACATTGAACGAATATCGTACTCGCTGATTTCCGTGCGTGCCCAAATTCGACCGCCGTACAAGCTGGAAGGCGTTGTAAATCCGAAAAAGCTGTCAATCTGCTCCACGGGAATCTCGCCGAAGTTGCTCTTGATGAAGCGTTGAATCGGTTGGGCTGCGGCTTTGCCACGTGCTGAAACGGTAAACTGCATGAAATTCAGTCCTTCGCTATGTAATTTCCTGATGCCAATTTTACCACCCAATTCAATATGGCTGAAGGCGAACTCAATCAACTGCTGTAACAATCAGAACATTTCGCGTTGCAGGCCTAATTGCGCCAGCACACGGCTGGCAATTTCTTCGATGGAGCTGTGAGTGGTATGAAAAATTGGAATGCCTTCTGCACGTAGCAGGCTTTCTGCCGCATCTACTTCCCAGTGGCAATTTTTAAGCGAAGCGTAACGGCTGTCCGGTCGACGTGTCTCGCGAATTTTCGCCAGCCGGTCGGCATCTATCATCAGTCCGATTATCTTGGCCTTTTGGCGGCGCAGGAAAATGGGAAAGCGCTGCTCTTCAAGATCGGATTCGGTTAATGGATAGTTTCCCGCTTTAACCCCGAAGTGCAGAGCCATGTAGAGACAAGTGGGCGTTTTGCCCGAACGGGATACTCCGACCAGGATGACGTCAGAGTGATCGTAACTCAGGCTCATTCCATCATCATGACTAAGGGTGTAATTGGTTGCCTCCATACGGTCTTCATATCGGTCACTGTCGGCAACGCCGTGCGCTTGTCCCACCGTGGGCTGTCGCTTGACGCCCAGCGCGTCCTCCAGGATCTTGATGAAATCCGCAAACAGGTCCAGGGTGACTGCTTTACTGCTGCGGATTAACGCACGTGTATCTTTATCAACAATGGAAAGCAGGACGATGGCTGCCGCCTCATCTGTTTCGCAGGCGGCATTGATTTGTAGTACGGCATCCGCAGCTTTGCCCACATCACCAACAAATGGAATACGCACTTGCCTGAACTCGATATCCGGAAACTGTGTTAACAGACTATGCCCCATGGTTTCGGTTGTAATGGCCGTGCCATCAGAGATGAAGAACACCGTGCGCCGCATAATTTGCCCTTGTAGAATGATCCTTATCGGACCAGGTCTGAACTTTTCCAGGTCCAGAAAACGGGAGTTTGATTAGTGAACCACTATATAGCATGGCTGAACGAACTGGGTATGAGCGACCTGGAAAATGTGGGCGGTAAGAATGCCTCGTTGGGTGAAATGATCAGCCAGCTTGCCGGACTGGGTGTTGCAGTACCCGGTGGATTCGCGACTACCGCTTTAGCATTCCAGGAATTCCTGTCTCAGTCCGGTCTGGATCAACGTATCCATGCGAGGCTGGCCTCGCTGGATGTGGAAGATGTAACAGCACTGGCGCAGGCCGGCGCCGAGATCAGGCACTGGGTGGTGGAGACTCCCCTCCAGCCGGAACTGGAAAGCGCAATAGATGAGGCGTGGGCAGAACTCTGTGCACGGGCGGATAAGGAGCCGGCAGTCGCAGTACGCTCTTCGGCCACCGCAGAAGACCTTCCGGAGGCCTCTTTTGCAGGACAGCAGGAAACTTTTTTGAATGTCCGCGGCCTGCCGGAAGTGAAAGCCAGAATTCTCGAAGTTTTTGCCTCGCTCTATAATGACCGAGCTATTTCATACCGCGTTCACCAGGGATTTACACATTCTGAAGTGGCCCTTTCTGCGGGCATCCAGATCATGGTTCGCTCTGACCTGGGATCCAGTGGCGTTGCGTTCACCCTGGATACCGAATCGGGGTTCCGCGGTGCAGTCTTTATCACCTCATCCTATGGCCTCGGTGAAACTGTGGTCCAGGGTGCAGTGAACCCTGACGAGTTTTATATTTACAAGCCTGCCCTGGCCTCAGGTCACGATCCTGTCCTGCGCCGTAACCGGGGCTCCAAGGCAATTGAAATGATCTACAGCGGTGAAACGGGCGGCGGGGTCGCAACTCGCGAAGTAAGCGAGGAACGTCGGCGCAAGTTCAGCATCACGGATGAACAAGCCATTGACCTTGCCCGGCAGGCAGTCGTAATTGAACAGCATTATGAAAGACCAATGGATATCGAATGGGCACTGGATGGCGAGAGCGGAAAGCTGTACATCGTCCAGGCCCGGCCCGAGACCGTAAAAAGCCGCAGTGGAGCCACCGTGGAGCGATATCGCTTGCAAGAAGGCGGGAGCGTGATCTGCGAGGGACGGAGCATTGGGCAGCGTATTGGTGCAGGCACGGCTCGCGTTATCCAGTCGATTAAGCAGATGGACGAGGTCGGCACTGGTGATGTACTGGTGACCGATATGACCGACCCGGATTGGGAACCCATCATGAAACGCGCTGCCGCCATCGTAACCAACCGTGGCGGCCGTACGTGCCACGCAGCGATCATTGCGCGCGAACTCGGAATCCCTGCAGTCGTCGGTTGCGGTGACGCCACGTCGCGAATTTCCGCAGGAAGTGAAGTAACCGTATCCTGCGCTGAGGGTGAAACTGGTTTCGTCTACCAGGGAATGCTGGATTTCGAAATCAAGGCAGAGTCCATGTCCGATATGCCTGAATCACCGCTAAAGATCATGATGAATGTGGGCAATCCGGACCGGGCCTTTGATTTCTGCCGGATCCCCAATGCGGGTGTCGGTCTTGCCCGGCTGGAGTTCATCATCAACCGCATGATTGGCGTCCACCCAAAAGCCCTGCTTGAATTCGATTCGCTGGATGAGGAAACCCGGGAGCAAGTGGAGCGCAAGATAGCTGGTTACGCGGACCCGGTAACTTTTTATGTAGACCGCCTGGCGGAAGGCATTGCCACTATCGCTGCAGCCTTTGCCCCTTCACCCGTGATTGTTCGCCTGTCCGATTTCAAGTCGAATGAGTATGCCAACCTGATCGGGGGGAGAAAATATGAGCCCCATGAGGAAAACCCGATGTTGGGGTTTCGCGGCGCCTCCCGCTATGTTTCTGAAGAGTTCCGTGACTGTTTTGAACTTGAATGCAAGGCGCTGAGAAAAGTGCGCGAGAAGATGGGGCTGGAGAACGTATGGGCGATGATTCCATTCGTGCGCACTGTAGATGAGGGCCGTAAGGTGATCGAGGTGATGAAATCATTCGGCCTGGAACAGGGTAAGCACGATCTGAAGATCATCATGATGTGCGAATTACCTTCAAACGCCCTGCTGGCAGACCAATTCCTTGATATTTTTGATGGATTTTCAATCGGCTCCAATGACCTGACCCAGCTAACCCTGGGCCTGGATCGGGATTCCGGAGTGATCGCCCACTTGTTCGATGAACGTAACGAAGCCGTAAAGACGCTGCTGTCCATGGCCATCCAGGCATGCAAGAGACGTGGTAAATACGTAGGAATCTGTGGCCAGGGGCCGTCTGATCACCCCGACCTTGCCCGCTGGCTGCTGGACCAGGGCATTGAGAGCATGTCCCTCAATCCGGATACCGTGATCGATACGTGGTTGATGTTGGCCAGGTGAGATTATTTCCAGTGTTTGTTGATCGCGTTGCGCATGCGTGAAACAGCTTCTTCAAGCAGCGCCCGCGGGCAGCCGAAATTCAGCCGCATGAATTTGTTGTCACCGTAGTCTTTTCCAGGGGACATGCCGACGCCGGCCTTTTTAAAAAACTGATGTGGGTTGTCGAGACCGAGTTCGGAAACATCAATCCAGGCCAGGTAAGTGGCTTCAACCGGATCAAGTTTAAGGCCTCTTATCGCATTAATTTCACGCACCAGAAAGTCCCGGTTTCCACGCAGGTAATCGATCAACTGCCGGTTCCAGTCTTCTCCATGTTCGTATGCCGCCTGCATCGCTGTAAGGCCGAAAATATTTACATAAGGGATAATGCCAACTCTTTGATATTTAAATTTTTGTCGCAGATCACGATCTGGAATAATCGCA
>CAYUBS010000188.1:0-4144 GCA_964443145.1 uncultured Wenzhouxiangellaceae bacterium
ATCCAAACCTGAGTCTCAGCTCCCTGTTCCTTTCCGGGCTGGATGGCGACATCGGGTTTTCGCTCAATGGCGTGGCTGCCGGTGACCGTTCGGGGGTTTCTGTCAGTACCGTTGCGGACATCAATGCCGATGGAATTGATGACCTGATTATTGGCGCTCCGAATGCGGCTTCGAATGGGGCAGGGTCCGGGGCGATCTATATTCTTTTCGGTAGCGACAACCCGAACCATAGTTTGAGTTCACTCTTTCTGTCAGGCCTGGATGGCAGCACAGGCTTCAAGATGAATGGCGTCGCTGCAGGTGATAATTTCGGCTCATCTGTCAGGTTTGCCGGCGATATGAATGATGACGGGATTGATGACTTGATCGTTGGCGCTCCTGGCGCCGGTCCCAACGGGGTAGGCTCCGGTGCCGCATACGTATTGTTTGGCGGAATAAATGTAAACCAAAATTTCCCGGATTATTTTCTTTCCAATCTGAACGGTGTTCGCGGATTCAAGATCAACGGTGTTGCAGCAGGCGACAATTTTGGAATTTCGGTTAGCCGTGCAGGGGATATCAATTTTGACGGGGTAGGTGACGTGATCATCGGCGCTCCGGGTGCCGACACCAAGGGCGCTGGTTCCGGCGATAGCTACGTGGTGTATGGCAAACAGAACAGTATTTTCGCCGATAGTTTCGAAGAATAGAATGTGATGGGTACGTCAGCCTATCCCCTATCGTCATGTGCGGGTCTTTCAATGGATCCCTTTCAACACGACCGCCTTTCCTTTTCGCCCATCGATCAAGATTTCCAGCGGCTCTTCCAGTCTGACGTGCCGGATGTACTCTGTCTCGGAAACCGGTTCGATGGCATTGAGCCAGTCCCAGTCGAGCCGGTTGTACTCACTTGAACTATTGATGGTCAGATAAGCGATCCCGAAGTTGATCAGGTTCTGAAAGAAATGGGTGCCAAATGAAGGTTCGACCACAAAATCACCGTAGTCGGCCTCTACAATAACCTTGGCGGATGAGATCTGGTCCCACTTGGTGGTAATACCCAGCCAGCGATCCGTGGTCCCCCAGCGTCCGGGACCGATCAGCATGTAAGGTACGTTGGCGTCCTTGAACTGTTGATTGTAAGCATCAACCTGGTCGGCCATGTGGATCATATTTTCGCGCTTGAATGGGTCATTTCTGACATACACGATGTCTCGGATGTCAGTGATGCGACCGTTACTCAGGGACTGGTCTGAACGGCACACCACCCGCTCTTCATCGGCATCGTAGACCGATACGTCTTCGAAGGTGCCGGCCACTTTCATCGGCCGGATTTGCAATAAGCGAAATTCGTGGGGCACTTCCGGTTCAGGGTTGATTTCGACAGCAAACTCGACCTCAACCGGCACGTTCATGGCTTTGCTGCCGAGCTCCAGAAAATACCGGAGGACTTCGTCCAGCGGAAAAATATTTGCCTTCAGAATGGGGGCGAAGGTCACGATCCGCGCGCCTTTTCGCCAGGTTCCCACATACATCCTGTCGTTGTCGGCGGAATAGGTCGAGCCCACATGTTGCAATACGCCGTGGCGTTCGGCGTCCTTGAGGCCCAGCTTGGCCAGCCCGACTTCGCCCCCTACGTCTGGAAACACTGATGGGTTGGTCATATCAACGGCGAAAAACTCGCGCTGGGAGTTCTTCAGGTAGTCCTGCGGGTTAGCAAACTGCGGTAACACCCTGGGGTTGGCAGGCGAAAAGAACAGACAATTGTCACCTTCCATGATGGTCTTACCCAGTCCAAGGGCAGTATAGGCGATGCCTTCCTCCGGCTTGATATGGCCCACTGAGTAGAAATTGTAGGACCGGGCCATGCCGGAAAACACCGGATAGTAATAACCTTCGCGTTCCTTACCCACGATCTTCTGCAGGATGACGGCCATTTTTTCTTCTTCGGTACGGTTACCCGTTGCCAGGGTGTAGTTCTTGGCGTTGCGAAAATATACAGAGGCATAAATCAGCTTGATCGCTGCCAGCAGCCGCTGCAGGCGGCCCTCGGGCGAGGACTGGTTATTGGGCAGAAAGTGGGTGTCGAAAATGCCTGCGAATGGCTGGTAGTAGCTATCCTCCAGCAATGACGAGGAACGAACCGCCAGCGGGTAATCGGCGACCGTCAGGAAGGCTTTCAGGTCCTCTTTCAGTTCACCCGGTATGGTGGCATTGGTAAAGGCAGCGATGATTTCTTCATCGCTGTGCTCATCAAGTGCAAATTCGATCAGGTCGTTTGTTTCCATGAACTGGTCGAATGCGTCCGTACAGATCACCGCAGTGCGGGGTACCGAGATTCTTGTTCCCGAAAAAGCGCTACAAACCAGCTGGTTGTTGAACAACTTATTGACGAAAGCGAGCCCGCGGCCCTTGCCACCCAGTGAGCCCTGACCAATGCGTAAAAACTGAGCGTCTCCGTCATACGTTTCACGATTGAAATCCGTCACCATGCCCGCCTGGCGGTCGTGCCGGAATTCGCTCAGTGTCTCCAGTAAAAACGCCCGCAGATGAGCCGGATCGGCGAAGTCGCTCACTTTCCTGGGTTTCAGTCGCTTGGCCAGGTCAAATTCGCCACGGGCGATCAGCCAGTTCGAAAAATGGTTTCTTTCTGCGTGAAAGACCAGTGATCCGATGTCAACCCGGCCCACACAGTCCTGCATTTGTCTGAAGTTGTCGGCTCGTGCCAGTTCGCTGCCATCCGGCAGCTTGAATACAAAATCGCCAAATCCGAAGTTCTCGTTTATGAATGTACTCAGTTTGTTCAGCAGTCTTCGTGATCGTTTGTGTAGAAACGAGGCATCACAAGCAAGTGCCCGCAGTTCCTTATCCTGATCAGATGACTGCAGCAGTACCGGCAGGTCACCGATCTCCCGTTTCATCATTTTCGCGAGTTCGAGGCCGGCCGTCTTGTCCGATTGCCCACCTCGCGGAAATTTGATATCGGAAACCACGCCCAGCAAGTAATCGCGGTACTGCTCGAAAAGTGATTGTGCATCCTCGAAATTTTCAGCCAGCAGGATTTTTGGGCGTGCCCGCATACGATTGCGCCGGGTGGCGGAATTGATGCTTTCGGTCAGCAGAGCAGAGGACTGTCGCATGATTTCGGCGTACATAAGCGGTAAGTAAGATGAGTAGAACCGGACCGAGTTCTCTACCAGGATGATCACGCGCACACCGACTTGCCGCGTATCAGCCTCCACGTTCACCCTGTCTTCGACCAGCTTGATGATGGTCAGAAGCATCTTGGATTCGCCATTCCAGATGAAGATATTGTCGAACGTCTCGGCACCGCCGTCTCTCATCTGCTCCAGTTCACGGTGGTGGAATGCCATTAGAACCGTCGGGATGCCGGGGTAAAGCTGTTTCGCCCTGTCGTTGAAGTCGGAGGGCTCCATGTCGGTCAGCGTGCGCAGGACAATAATGAGCTCGAAATGTCCGTCCTTTAATGCTTCTAATGCACTGAGGCCGGAATCGACCCGGGTAATGACGGGGGCGCTGGAAAGCCGGAACTCGGCATATTCGGACAACAGCATATCGGCCAGTTGTCCGTCTTCGCGAAGGTTGTAGATATCATAAAGGCTCGAAACCAACAGGATATTCTGGATCCTGAAGGCCATCAGCGAGTCGAAACGTGCGGACTCGTGTTCGAAGGCTTCCAACTCGGCGATCGATTTCATGCAGCGTCCCCATATTTACTCTTCGTCACCAGCTTAATCCCAAGTTCGGGACAAAAAAAGGCCGGGTACCGACAAAGCGGCACCCGGCCCGGCAGGTTTGGATCAGACCACGCCCTGGTCGAGCATGGAGTCCGCTATTTTTATGAAGCCGCTGATATTGGCTCCGAGCACATAGTTACCCGGTTCGCCATACTCTTCGGCCGTTGTTACGCACGCATGGTGGATGGAAATCATGATGTCGTGCAGGCGCTGGTCGACTTCCTCGCGTGTCCAGCTCAGACGCATGCTGTTCTGGGACATTTCCAGACCGGAAACAGCTACACCGCCGGCGTTGGCGGCCTTGCCCGGGCCATAAAGAATCTTGGCGGCCTGGATCTTCTCGATGGCTTCTCGCGTGCTTGGCATGTTGGCGCCTTCAGCGATGCAGAAACAGCCGTTTTTCAGCA
>CAYUBS010000189.1:0-4078 GCA_964443145.1 uncultured Wenzhouxiangellaceae bacterium
GCGCTGATCACTGAAAACCAGACAACCACCGTGGTGACCTCCAACTACGATGTCGTTATCGATCCCGGGGGACACATCGTGATGACCCGGCGGGAGAGTGAGAATGACTGACAATACGGCGTTCGATCGAATTCACACCCAGATTCTCTGGGATCGTTTACTGGCTGTGGTGGAAGAGCAGGCGCAAACCCTGGTGAGAACTGCCTTTTCCACCACGGTACGTGAAGCGGGTGATTTGTCGGCTGGCGTGTTCGATACGCAGGGCAGGATGCTGACCCAGGCCGTGACCGGTACACCGGGTCACGTCAACGCGATGGCTGCCAGCGTGGGTTTCTTTCTGCAGCGGTTCCCGCTCGAATCGTTACAACCCGGTGATGTGCTGCTGACCAACGACCCCTGGTTCGGCACCGGTCACCTGAATGACTTTACCGTGGTGACGCCGGTATTCCTGGGGGACTCGCCGGTCGCCCTGTTTGCCGCCACATCGCACGTTGCGGACGTCGGTGGGCTGGGTTTCGGGCCGGATGCGCGGCAGGTTTTCGAGGAAGGACTGAACATCCCCATGGGCTATCTGTTCCGTGCCGGAGAGGCCAACCAGGTCCTGTTGGAAATTATCCGTGCCAATGTACGGGACCCGAAGGCGGCCGAAGGCGACCTCTACTCACTGGCGGCCTGCAACCAGGCCGGGGCAGACAGCTTGCTGGCGACGCTGCAGGAGTTTCGCCTGGATAGTCTGGACGGTGCCGGTGACGTAATCATTCGGAACTCCAGGGACGCCATGCTGGAGGAAATACGTAAGCTGCCGTTTGGAACCTGGCGCAACGAGATGCGTATAGACGGCTATGACGAACCGGTCGACCTGGTTTGCACGCTGAGTATCGGCGCCGATGGAATCGACGTGGATTTTTCAGGTACTTCGCCGCTATGCGGGCACGGTATCAACGTACCGCTGACCTACACCCAGGCGTACGCCTCTTTCGGGGTGCGTTGTGTGATCGGTAACGACGTACCCAATAATGCCGGCTCACTCGGGGTGGTTCGCGTAACTGCGCCGGAAGGCTGTATCCTCAATGCGCCGCGTCCCGCGGCAGTTTCTGCGCGCCACGCTATTGGCCAGATGTTGCCCGATGTTGTCCTGGGCTGCCTGGAAGAAGCGCTGGGCGGACAGGTGCCGGCAGAAGGTTCATCCTGCCTGTATGGGCCCGTGTTTCTGGGCGGTCGCGGCCTGATTGCCGGAAGTGAAGGGGATCCGTTCGTGATCAACGCGTTCTATGCCGGTGGCGCGGGTGGTCGGCCGGGTAAGGATGGCCTGGACTGCACGGCCTTTCCTTCCGGAGTGCGCAGTACGCCGGTAGAGATTACCGAGAACACTGCTCCACTCATTATCTGGCGCAAAGAGTATCGGCCCGATTCCGGTGGTGCCGGGGAATATCGTGGCGGAGTGGGACAAATCATGGAATTTGCACACGCCGATGGCGAGGCTTTCTTTGCCTCCAAGATGTTTGACCGCATCAAACACCCACCACGCGGGCGACAGGGTGGTGGGCCTGGCGCCAGGGCACGTGTTTACATAAAAGAGGGTCCGGACTTGCGCGGCATGGGCCGCGAGATGATTCCGGCCGGCAAAAGCATGGTGCTTGAAACGGCCGGTGGCGGAGGCCGTGGCCAGTCGGCGAAACGCGACCCGTCCGCGATCAAAAAAGACCGCCTGAACGGACTGGTTTCATAGGTCCATGAAAAAGACCCGGTAAACCATATAAGTACCATATGCCACCAGCAAAAATATACCGGCCGAGCGGGTAAGTTGTTTCTTGCCAAAGAAAAACACCGGGATCAGGAATGCGGCAAAAAGCCAGGACACGGCCAGATCCAGCAGGCCACCCCTGGGAATCAGGAGGTTGCCGGCCAGGCCGCTGGCGGGTAAGACGATTAGCGAATTGAAGATGTTGGATCCCACCAGATTGCCGAGCGCGAGGTCGGATTCCTTGCGGAACGCCGCGATGATAGAAGTGACCAGTTCGGGCATGCTGGTTCCGATCGCCACGACGAACAGGCCCACCACGGCTGTCGACACACCGGCCTGGGTAGCCAGGGTGATGCTTGATCGGATGGTGACTTCTGCGCCGGCAAACAGCAATAGTAGTCCAAGCGTAATCAGTAACCATTGATAGCGGCTCGAAGGCACGGAAGCGACTATCGGGTTTTCCTCGATTTCGGTCAACAAAGTATCCCGTGTCCTTTCGAGCATGAAATCCTTTACGGTGATATAGAGGAAGATCCCGAACAGTAACAGCAGGATAATGGCGTCAGAGCGACCGATTTGCGGCGGCGTTCCCTCGATGACCCCATCCAGGGCCATGATGGTGATGACGGTTGTTATCAGCAGCAGCAGCGGGACTTCCCGGCGCACCATCGTGCCATGGATATCAATGGTACGAATGATGGCTGCAATACCCAGTACCAGGCCCAGGTTGCTGATATTGGAGCCGATAACATTGCCGAACGCGAGATCGGTCTGACCTTCGATTGAGCCCAGAATGTTGACCACCAGCTCCGGAGTGCTACTCCCGAAGGCGACGATGGTCAGCCCTACGATCATGGGTGAAACGCCCAGTCGGGTGGCGAGTGCCGATGCACCAGTGACTAGAGCACTACCCCCGCCAACCAGCAGCAATAGTCCCAGCACGACGCCAAAAAACGCCTCCATTTATCTTTTATCCATCAAGTTGCAGATGATATGCATATACTCAATCATAGCTTGTGCAGCTGTTACAATGCGCTTTTTCCGGGCCACCCTTCATGATTGAACTGTACACATCCGCAACTCCAAACGGCTATAAAGTCTCTATCATGCTGGAAGAAATCGGCCTGGAGTACACGGTCCACGCGATTGACCTGGCCAAGCAGGAACAGAAAGAACCGGCTTTCCTGGCGATGAACCCAAATGGTCGGATTCCGGTCATCGTGGACCACGATAATGATGATTTCGTGGTGTTTGAATCCGGTGCGATCTTGCTATACCTGGCGGAAAAGACCGGTCAGCTGTTACCGAAGGATGCAAAAGCCCGCTCACAGGTAATCCAGTGGCTGATGTTCCAGATGGGTGGAGTTGGCCCGATGATGGGCCAGGCCAACGTGTTTCACCGTTATTTCGAGGAGAAGATTCCCGCCGCCATTCATCGTTACCAGCATGAAGGTCTGCGGTTATTAACGGTGCTGAATGAGCGCTTGCAGGGCCGCGATTTCATCTGCGATGAATTCTCCATTGCCGATATCGCTACCTGGCCCTGGGCTGTTACCCACAATTGGTCGGGCATTGATATCGACGGCCTGGTAAACCTGCAGGCCTGGCTGGAGCGCATGGCTGAGCGGCCAGCGGTAGCCAGGGGCAGGAATATTCCGCAGCGGGGATCCAAAGAAGAAACAAAGACCGCCGGTGCCAATATTATTGTTACCTAGGGCTAGAGATACCCCGTTAAAATTTAAATTCGAAGGTACCGCCAAAAATGGCTGCGGGGTCGTAGTCGGTTTCCGCTACCGTTTCATCAAAGCGGTTTCTGAGCCTAAGTTCGCCGCCAAACTCGACGCCGGCAAAAAGCGAAAGATTGACGTGCTTATTGGGCTCCCAACCTACCGAAGCAATCAGCGGGAAGGACTTATCTCGACCAACACCACCCGGGGTAGTGCCACGCTCATCAAGCCGAAACTCAAGATTCTCATAACGCCCGGTAAGTCCCATCGACCAGCGCTCGTTGGCCTGGAAGGTGAGCTGCAGGCCGGGTCCCTGGGAGGAAGCCAGACCGCGGCCGGTTGACAGATTCCAGCGCTCGCTGATGTTCCAGTCGATTACCAGAACCGGGAAGAACCGGGTGCCGTCTTCGAGCTTGTTGAATACGCCGAAGCCGGGGCCGATTGTCAGGTCCGGGCTTAGCCGCCATGCGGCCGCTGCGAACACACCCCAACTGCGCCCATCACTGGTTTTCGAATCATCTTCGCCGTTATAGCGCACCGTTGGGATAATAATGAACGAACCTTTTTCACCAAAACCAAACCGTCCGAAGAGGGAGATGCGGGTATC
>CAYUBS010000190.1:0-4063 GCA_964443145.1 uncultured Wenzhouxiangellaceae bacterium
CTTTGGTTTCCTGGTGTGACATCCAACCAGCCAGGTCTCGTATGGTTTTCTCGCGATTTTTAACGATCCCTATTTTCTCATCGATAGCCTCAAGAAAGGCATTCACCGCCGCATAGGCTGAAGCAATGGCTAAACCCGAACCGCACTTCTGGCGCATCCAATCCTGATGGGCCAGGATCGAACCGGCAGCAAAGAGCCTGTCGTGGGCAGGTTTCCCTGATTGGTCAAGGGGCCGAAACTGGTCATCGGTTACAAGGCCGGCCCGATTGACGGGATGACCGGCAGGGTCCAGGAATTCATAACAATGCCATTCATTCCTTTTGTCGGGCTGATGTACCGGCAGGTCGAAAATGGACTCCCGGATCTGCTTGCGGTCTGCAGACAGCCCCTTTCCCAGAAAACGACCACTGGCCAGCACAATTCCCTTGGTTTTGATGAGGGTTTCCGGTGAGGTATCCCCAATTTGTACCACAAATTTCTTTCCTTCCATTTGGACACCCATGACACGTTTCTGAAAAAACCGTCGAACACCCTTTGCCGGGAGGTTTGATTCAAAGATTTCCTTGAGACGGAGCCCCGGTATGGATGGGGGCATGGTGGGAATCTCGAACATGGGAACACCCACCAGCTTTTCAATGTCCGACAAAATCCTGTGGGAATCCTGTATACCAAAAACAGCAGGCATTCCCAGGGAACGGACGTTCTTTAAATGCGGCCGAAGCTCGTCTGCCAGGGCTTTGCGGGCAAGGGGCGTTGCCAGGGATCTGGCCAGGGGTTCAAGGTACACCTCGCCCTGATGTGGTGAGCCTGGAAATGAAATGGTTGCATGATCCAGGCCGGGCCAGAGCGACTTGAATGACGCAACAATCTGGCGAGCGCTGAATCCTTTGAGACCTTTGATGTCGACGATGAGACAGGGTTCCTTTGTTTCGAATGCCCGGATGCCGTTCCACATGGTTCGGGGGATGAAATATGAGGGCTTGATGGTGCCGATCGGTGTCAAAACAAACGAATTTTGCCTCTTGTTCCGGGTGTAAACAAGTCCGGAGGTATTTAAAAAGGCAATCAATTCTTCAAATGCATCATGAATGATTGATGAGGGTATTTTGGCATAGGGGTGGTCCGGGATATCCCGGCACAGGTCTTCAATGCCTTGCCAGGGATCTTTCCTGGTGGTGCCACCTTCAACCGGATGGACACCCATAAGGTCCAGCAGCCCGCTGGCGAAAATGATTTCGCTGGTGATACCGACCTGTACTGTCTCGATATTTCTGTTGCCTGCGAAAAGTGACGCAGCCATACCCGCCATGCCGGCACCAATAATCACCAGGTCGCAGTCTATGTTTAGATTTTCAGTCATTGAGTTCCACACCAAATAACCCACAGTACAGGGCTTCCTTGAGTTCGGCCTGAATAAGAGAGGTGTCCCAAAGAAGCGGTCTTTCCCCTCGCCATCTTTCAGAAACAAAGGCCCGGATGTTTTCCAAACCATCCTTGCCGGCCATTTCATCAATATCGTAAAGATAGGCTGCAATCCTCTGGGCACAAAACGTTCCCTGGCATGTTCCCTTACCGATTCGGCTGCGCAAACCCAGGGCGACAAGGTCGGGTTTTCCGTTTTGTTCATGGATGGATAGTACCAGGCTGTTGACCACGCTTTTGGGAACCATTTCGCACTCACACAATAAAAGATCATCGGGATCATTGTGCTCCATCCACAGTTTCGGCGTAATGCCAGGCTGGGTCCACCGGGTTGCGGGAGTGGTTGG
The DNA here is from genome assembly GCA_964443145.1 of uncultured Wenzhouxiangellaceae bacterium. Classification (GTDB taxonomy): domain Bacteria; phylum Pseudomonadota; class Gammaproteobacteria; order Xanthomonadales; family SZUA-36; genus JAHEFT01. The sequence continues at coordinate 1,770 of CAYUBS010000190.1, forward strand.
GAGTGGCTCTGTTCGCGTCACACAGGGTTTGGTCACACCGAGTCTTGCACAGACAAGGTCAGCGGTTTTTTCTGCCATAAGACGATAGGTGGTCAATTTACCCCCCGTGATGGTGGCAAAGTTTTCCAAGCCTTCCGTTTTATGGTCTATCAGGGTGAAGCTGCGGCTGATACGCCGCCCCCCCTCTTCCGAGGCTGATCCGACAAGGGGGCGAACCCCGGCATAAGCCCGGATATACCGAATTTTTTCCAATTCCGGAATCATGGCTGCGCCCTCGCCCACGATGGCATCGATTTCCTTTACCGTGGGGAAAATAGCATCCAGGTTATCAATCCGGATAGAGGTCGTACCCAGAATAGAGACGGTTCCGCCTGGCACCAGGATGTCGGCATTGGAAGATGGGCGCAGCCGGTTAATGACACGTTCGGTTAATCGGTTATGAGTAACCAAAAGGCTTCCCTTTGAGTACAGCAGATCGATTTGGCACCCTGCAAGGGCGGCGATCTCCTTGGCCCATGCTCCGCTGGAATTTACAACCTGATCTGCCTCGACCATGAAATTTTCTTGGGTCAGGAGGTTTCTCAGTTTTGTTGCCGTGATTCGTTGCTTTTCGATTTGAAAACCCACCACCTGGGAGTGGCGAAGAAGGTCACAACCGAGACTCCTTGCCTGGTGGATATTTTCCATGGAGAGTTTGAACGGGCCGATGGATGCATCTTGAACCTGAAAGGCCGCGATCGTCTTGCTGGAAAGCGCCGGTTCCATCTCACGGGCTTCTTTTACATCAAGTTCCTTTACCGGGATATGGCTTTTGGCGCAGAGATGGGGAAACTCAGTGATGTAGGTTTCGTCATCGCCTGCCACAGCAACAAAGAGCCCGCCGGTGTCATCAATACAGTCCGGAGCCATCTTTTTTAAGATGCGCCCTTCATCCCGGCATTCTTCTGCCGAGTGCGCGTCGCTGAATACGTACCTTGCGCCACTGTGAAGAAGGCCATGGTTGGCCCCGGAAGCACCGGCATTGATGTCATGCTTTTCCACGATCACGCAATTCACGCCCCGAAGCGCAAGGTCTCGGGCTATGCCGGCACCGGTGACGCCGCCGCCGATAATAAGGACCTGGGTTTTCACGGTCTGCATTTTTTATGCCCCCAAAAGACTGTTTGGTAATATCGATGATCTATTATCTCATAAAAGCCGGGTACAACGCAAGGACCTGGGATACCGATGGCGGAATTTGGGTTCTGATATATGCGTTCTCTGCAGCGGCTCAACTGAGCTTGCCGAAGTCTTATTGAAGGGAACTCTTCAATTGACAACCAGCGGATACTTAGTTTAGTGTCCGTCCAGAAATAAGGGAAAACAATTGCTCGAAAGGAATCAGAATGAACGAGAAAGAAGGAATGGCCGGTATTGATCCGGTTCAACTTACCCAGGACAGCCGATTTAAATTCAGATGCCACAAGGATGTGGCATGTTTTACGAAATGCTGCAGGGAAATAAAAATACCCTTGACACCCTATGATATTATCCGGCTGAAAAAAAGGGTGGGCCTGTCGTCAGAAGAGTTTTTGACTATTTACACGGACCTGCATTTGCTGGAAAAAACAGACTTGCCGGTGGTTACCCTCAAGCTCATGGAAGATCAGGGGAACGCCTGTCCTTTTGTGAGGGAGGACGGGTGCATTATCTACGAGGACCGGCCCACCACCTGCCGTTATTACCCGTTGGGGGTTGCCTCGCTCAGCCACAAGGACGGTGTGGACAATAAAGGGTTTTATTTTTTTGTGAATGAGCCGCACTGCCTGGGGTTTGAAGAAGACAAGACCTGGTCGGTCAAGGAATGGCGCCAGGACCAGGGTGTCGATATTCATGACGAAATCAACAAAAACTGGACGGACCTGGTGGTTAGAAAACGATCTTTTCCACCCAACATCAAGCTGACCGACCAGGCCAAAAAAATGTTCTTTATGATCAGCTATAATATCGACAAGTTCAGACAGTTTGTCTTTGAGAGCTCATTTCTGGAACGTTTCGATGTTGACGAAAAGACGCTGGAGAAAATCAAAGAAGATGATGTGGAACTTCTCAACTTCGGCATAGACTGGTTAAAAGAAATTCTTTTCAAGCAGACCGCACCGGAGGATCAGGCGGCGGCTTTTACAGGAAGAAAAGAATAAAAACCCCGATTTATGGCAGTTTTAAAATACCGTTCCGAGAGACTTATTCGGAACATATTAAACCCCTTCTTTTATGGAAAGAAGGGGTTTATATTTAGAGCCATCTTAAAAAGA
>CAYUBS010000191.1:0-4017 GCA_964443145.1 uncultured Wenzhouxiangellaceae bacterium
CGTGAAGACGAGATTCGCGAGTGCATCGGTTGCAACATCTGCATCTCCAGCTGGCACGATGGTGTACCGGTGCGCTGTACACAGAACGCCACGGCCGGTGAGGAATGGCGAAAAAACTGGCACCCCGAGAAATTTGACCGCCCGGGCAGTGAAGACCGTATTCTCATCGTGGGTGGCGGTCCGGCAGGCCTGGAGGCCGCTCTGATAGCCGCGCGGCGGGGCTATCACGTGACCATTGCCGACCGGGCGCCTGAACTGGGCGGCCGTGTAAATTTTGAAGCGGCCTTACCGGGGTTGAGTAACTGGGGCCGGGTGCGGGACTATCGCCTGTATGCCCTGCAACAAATGAGCAATGTCGATGTGTACTGCGATAACGAACTAAGTGCGGACGATATCCTGAGCCTGGAGCACCAACGCGTTGCCATTGCCACCGGCGCACGCTGGACACGAACACTGTATTCGTCACTCGAAATACCCCTGGGAGAACTCAAGCAGTCGGGCGTTTATACGCCCGATGACCTGGCGGCAGGTCTGCTGCCTGACGGCCCTGTCCTGGTCTATGATTTTGACAACTACTATCTCGGAGGTGTGCTTGCTGAGTCGCTGACAGACCAGGGAATGAAGGTGAGTTATGCCACGCCCGCGGGGCACGCATCTGCCTGGACGATCATGACCAATGAACAACCCTTCGTACACCAGGCATTACACCGGAAACATGTCGATATCACGACCCAGGCCCTGCTGGATGATTTTGATGGCCACACCGCAACACTGAAAAACATCTTCACCGGTGAACCTGAATTGCTGGAGGTGAAATCGGTGGTGATCGTTGGCCACCGCCTGCCCTGTGACGAGCTTTACCAAAGCGTGAACGCTCGCCAGGCTGAGTTTCAGGATGCCGGCATCAAGTCAATGGAACGTATCGGTGACGCGCTGGCAGCGGGTGCGCTGGTACATGCCGTTTACTCCGGCCACGCTTTTGCCCGCCAGTTGGACCAGGTCGATGACGGACTCTACCTGCGGGATATTCCCGTGGCCGAACACCCTCCTGGGCCGGTCATTCGGTAATGAATTTACCTATACGGTCGACCACGTAGCGCCGGATATCCAGGTTCCAGTCTTCCATCGGGGAGAACACCCCATGGTCATGCACCCTGGAATTCATGCCCTGCTGAACGCGCTCGCAGATGCTCCAGTCCTGGCGGTTCACCAGGTGCCAGAAATCCACTGCATCGGAAGGGTCGAAATCTGCTTTTTCCATCTCGTGTTTCTCAAACAGGAAATGACAGTCAATCGCGGTCTGTCCAGCGCCCTTGGCGTGGAGTAGGAAAGCCACGACGTGGTCACGGGCGACACTAAGGAACAGGTTCGGGTAAATCAAATCACCTTTGTGGCGGGATTGTTCATCATCGTTTAAGCCGGGAAACGATCGCCGGTTGGTAGTTCCCGTAGCGGTGAACGTAGTTGCACCCTCGCGGTGAGGCACCCCCCGTTCCCAATCCAGCTCCGCGCCGCCGGCTTCCCTGAAGGCCGGAACAATCCGACACAGTTCCGGGTGCACCGGACCGCAGTGATAACACTCGTTGTAGTTTTCAGATAAGACTTTCCAGTTGGCGTTTACTTCATAGCGGATTGTCCTGCCAATTCGCAGATCAGCCAGGGGGTAGCGCTGGAATTGCTTAGAGGGGGCCGCAACCAATTCAGAAAAAGAGGGGGACTGTTCCGGTGTCAGGTGGAGGAAGATAAAACCACCCCAGCTCTCGCAACCCACTGGGTGCAGTTTTATATCTTCGGCCGAGAACCCCATCTCCTCTTTCATGTGTGGAGCACGCTTCAGGTTGCCGTCAAGATCATAGCTCCAGGCATGGTATGGGCAGATGATTGTTCGTTTGCCAATAACACCACCCTTAAGGGGCAGCCGATCATCGGATTCCTCCTGCTCCCCGGCCGGGCACAGGCTGGCACCGCGGTGGCGGCAAACATTATAAAAGGCCCGCAGTAAACCCTCGCGGTTACGGACCAGCAAGACGCTTTCCCCGTAGAGATCCAGGACCTTGTGGTCGCCAGGATTCGGTAGCTCTTCTTCTCGACCAGCACACACCCACTCCCGCATGAATATGTGTTCACGTTCCAGCGCGTACACATCCTCATCCAGGTACCAGGAACTGGGCAGGGTTGACTCAAGCATCATTGGCTCCTGCGGCCTGAGGGGCCAGATTCGTCCGTCGAACTATCATCCAGGCCGCCACGGTGCCGATGGCACAAAAGACGGCAATCACCCCGTAAAAATAACGATATCCTTCGGCACCTGGATAGGCATCGAGCAATACCCCGCCAATCAATGGCATAAACACATCGGGGGTAAAGCCAATAGCGGAAATCACGCCTGCGGCAGTACCTGTTACCGCGGGCGCCACTCCCCCCTCTTCCAGCAGCGCAAAGTAAATACCGCGTAAAGCAAAAATGGCCACTGACACCAGCGTGGCCGTCAGCAACATCACAACAAGATAACCTGGACCGCCAGGAAGCAGGCTAAACACCACGAAACCGCCAGTCAAAAGCAGGAAAAAACCCAACACGGCCCTGGAAACACCCAGCTTATCTGCGATGATTCCGGCACCTAGTGCAGCAAATGGTTTCAGCCACATTTTGCCCACACCCACGACCCCGCCCATGACAACAGTCAAGGCATAAACATCCGTCGCATATGGGGCGAAGTAATAAGAACCCCAATAAGCCGTATAAGCAGTCAGCACCACCAGGGAAATTAACCACACAACCGGCATTCTCAATACTTCAAGCACTTCCTTGAGCCCTATCTTTACGCGGGCCTCCGATTCATCCGTGCTCCTGTCATCATCCAGAATGAACCATGCCAGCACGGCCAGGCCGATATTGGTCAGCGCAAAGAGATTGATGACTTGTGAAAGTGCCGTTGCGTTGCTGCCCAGCCAGGCAAATATCGCCAGGAAAATACTCGAGCTCAAAACCTCGGAGACACCTCTACCGCTTTCCAGGATTCCAAATGCCCTGCCCTGTTCTTCGGGTGGTGCCCAGTTGCGGGTTGCCTTGATCATTGCGCCCCAGAACACCATGGATATACAGACACCCCAGAACGCGTGGACGGCGATGCTGGCGTGGTAGGACGGATAGGTTGCGAAATACAGGCCGGCCAGGCCCGTCCCCAACAGTGAGCTGGTAATCAGTTTGCGCGGGGAAAATCGATCAGCAAGCCAACCACCGGGAAAATAGGTAAGTAAAGAAAGTGTACCGAAGACACTGATCAATACACCCATCTGCGTATTGTCATAGCCGAAAGCCTCCTGCATCGGGATGTAATACACCTCGCGCAAGAACGGCAGCATGAAAATTATTCCGCCAGAAAAACACAGGATAGTCATAACCAGCCAGTGTTTCAGGCGCTCGAATTTGACCGATGAGGGCATCTCTTATCCCGTCTCTTTTCCGCAAGTCTGAATGAACCCAATGGTAAGGAGGCCTATGACGATGAAAAACCCGCCCGTCAATTTCAAGGCGTGGCTTTCCAGACTATAAAAAATCGAGAACCCACCCACCAGGATCATGGATGCCACCGCCAACAGCTTTACCCGGCAGCCAATACAGCGATTCTCTTCCCAGTTTTTGACCATCGGGCCAAAAGTTCTGTTTTCCAGTAACCAGCGATGCCACTTTTCTGAAGACTGTGCGAAACAGGCCGCAGCCAGCAAAACGAACGGGGTTGCAGGAAGAATGGGAAGAACCACGCCGAGACCGCCCAGGCCGAGAAACACGAATCCGAGTACGCGATAAAGCGTCACTTAGTTAACAAGACCCGAATTTGGCACAACGTCCACATAAAACAGTACTTCCAACACAGCAGTCTGAGTAGGTGCATATGCTAGCATTTTGACATGAGCAGAAGATTTACCTTATGGATTGGCCTCGCGTTTTGCCTGGTGGCAGGCAGTGGCAACAGATAAGCGTTCGATAGATCAAACTTCCTACACCGTTCAGCGC
>CAYUBS010000192.1:0-1611 GCA_964443145.1 uncultured Wenzhouxiangellaceae bacterium
ACGTAGAAAGGCACCTGCCAGCACGTTTTAAAAACGGAGTGGCGCTGGCGGAAGAGGATATAGGTGAAATAAAGCGCCTGTTGACGCGTCGCGACCAGCACCTGAAACGCCTCTACCAGGACATGAAGGACCTCAATGAAACACTGGCCGAGGTACGTTATTCCGGTAACGGCAATTCTCCGGTTGCACTTAGTCTGGATGAGGTCCCCGAAGACTTGCGCTCGGCAGTTCGAATGATCCAGGGCCTGCGCCAGAAAGTGTACGATTTCGAAACTTCCACATCCTGGCGCCTGACCGCACCGGTGAGGGCTGCCAAGCGCCTGATAACCGGGAAATCCTGAGTAACGGCCATTGCCCGTGAATGATAGCGCCAGCCTTACCCGAACAGACGAGAAGTGGATCAGGCATGCCATGTCACTGGCAGAGCGGGCGGAAGCTGAAGGCGAGGTTCCCGTCGGCGCGGTGGTCGTACGCGATGGTAAAGCGATCGGCGAGGGTTGGAACAGGACCATCACACTCAGCGACCCTTCAGCACATGCGGAAATGATCGCTCTGCGTGAGGCGGGCAGGCTCGCGTCGAATTACCGTTTACCCGGCTGCACGCTGTACGTCACGCTGGAACCATGTTGCATGTGCGCCGGGGCCATAATCCACGCCAGGCTGGATCGTGTGGTTTACGGAGCCCAGGACCCAAAAACCGGGGCAGCCGGCGGGCGCTTCCAGATTCTTTCTGATCCGCGACACAACCACAACCCTGTCGTCACCGGTGGCTGCCTGTCAGATGATTGCGGCTTACAGCTGAAACTTTTCTTCAAGCAGAGACGAGAACAACAGGTAGCCGACAAGGCTGCGGCGAAAATAGAGCCCGGTGATCAGGTGTGACGGCCGCTTTCAGAACAGTGTGTTCAACCACAATCCAAGGTTGCGTCCGGGGGCGTCAATGCCCGAACCGTGTTCACGATAGTCGTTGTCGCCAATATTCTGTAGGCGCAGGCCCAACTCCAGGTTCTCGCGGACTTGCCAACTGGCGAGCAGGTTTATTGTACCCCAGCCCGCAGTGCCCAGCGGATTGATCCGGGGGTCGCGAACATCGCGGGGGCTCAGGCGGTTCTGGCGGTCTGCAAAGTCCAGGTAAGGTTCGAACCTGAGTTTTTCAGAGGGTTGGTAGATCAGGCCAAGCCGTGCGTTGAGTGGCGGGATTCGATCCGCGGGTACGGTCTCCCCATCATCGCTCTCCTTGCCGTGGGTGTAGTTCAGTACCGCATAGAGCTCCAGTTCGTCGCTGGCCAGAAAATGCAGGCCGGATTCGATACCGTATAACCTGGCGCTGTTCAGGTTGTCGCTTTGCACTACCAGGCGACCCTCCGGCGTTACCTCACCGGTGAACCGGGAGCTGATCTTGTCCTGGTAGTCTGAATACCAACCAAATATTTCATATTCCCAACGCCCGGTCGAAGCCTTGATGCCCAGGTCGTAGCTCCAGACTGATTCGGGCTTCAGGTCGGGGTTTGGAATGTTGAAGCGGTTTCCCGGGCGTGAACCCAGCGTACCCAGGTCGAAGATATTGGGCGGACGGAAACCACGGCCGATGTTACTGACCAGGTGTATGCC
>CAYUBS010000192.1:1711-3994 GCA_964443145.1 uncultured Wenzhouxiangellaceae bacterium
CTGTTCGCTTCGAAAACGGCTGCTGGATACCTTGTCCGTGTAGTACTCAAAGCCCCAGACCAATTCCCGGTCAGGACCGCTGCCTCCGCCCCAGGGGGAGTTGAATTGCAGAGTCAGGCCGTCCAGTTTGCTCTCATTAAACTCCCGCTTGATGGTCGGCTCATTCCAGTCCTGGGTAAGGCGGTCGTCGGTAATAACCTGCCTGCCCAGGTGGGCTTCGAAATAGCTGAACCACCGCGACTGGCTGTCCAGCCGGTAGCGGGCATGCAGAAACTCGCGCCGGTTTGGCTTGAATTCGTACTGTTCGGAGCTGGGGTTGTCCTGGCCATACCCTGGAACCAGTTCGTCTATTCGTGGCGTGGAAGGCTGCTCCAGGTACTGTGCAGACAGCATCAACTCTGAATGATCCCCAATGTCATAGCGCCACTTTATGTCAGCTGCTTTGACTTTATAGCCACTTGGGGAGATCGTCTCGCCGGCACCGGTCTTGCGATCATCATGGTATTGATAAGTAGCCCCACCCGATACGACATTGCCGCTTTTTCCGGTGGCGGCTTCAATCCGCCCGACCCAACTGGAGTCGACGCTGTTGAAGGAACCGTAGAAACGCCCTTGTGTAATCCAGTCTGTGCTGTCCAGAACCGGTTCGGCAGTCAAAATCCGGAGCACGCCCCCCATGGCGTCGGCTCCGTAGAGGGAGGGCGCGGCACCCCTGATGACCTCGGTGCGATTGGTTGCATAGGCGTCCACCAGGCCAAGGTACTGGTTCGGCGCATTGCGGAAAAAGGCGTTGTTCAGGCGCATGCCATCGACCAGGTGCAGAACCTGCGAACCCTTCAGGCCACGAATGATTGGAATGCCCTGGCCTGGGGTGGTCTGCTGGAAAAAGGCACCGGGAAGGCCGCGCAACATTTCCGCCAATAGCTCCGGCGCTTGCCGGGCAATGTCCTCGGCGCCGACTACCGAGACGGCCTCGGCCACATCCAGGATGGACTCTTCGCTGCGTGTCGCGGTGACAATGACCGATTCCATCGTGCGGGAGAATTCCATCTCCTCATCACTGGATTCCTGCGCTGCGTCGACGGGTTCGGCAAAAAGCGACAGCAACAGTAAGGCGGGGACGGGAAACCGTCCCTTTATACACAGATTCATTTCACTCTAATCTCCGGCTGGAATATCCCGGCCGGGTGTCCACGGTACGCCTGCCTCGTTCAGTTTCTGGCGCAGTGCAGGCAATTCGGTCTGGCTGATTTGCCTGAGGCGTGATTTCACATCCGCGAACGTCTGCTCTGCAATTTCTATGGCTCGCTGGTGGGTAGGTGTGGGGCCGTAAGTCGATCGGAAGGTTCCCATCATCGCCACGTCCAGTCGCTTATTGATAGAAACCGGGCCTTCGTCACCATACAGGCCGCGCGCTTCATTGCCGGTGATCAATTGCTGGATTTCGAGCAACTGCAACTCGATCGTCCGGGCCTGCTCACGGAGATTTTCTGGCGCGCCGGAACGCAACAGGGTTTCCTTGATAGCAGCGGTTTCCACCAGCAGGGCTTCGACGGCAGCGTTAGCACCGGTAACCTGCCTTGAGAGCTTATCCAGTTCTGCCGAGAAAGCGATCATGGTTTCGACCGGTGCACCGGGTAAACCACGTTCACCCACGGGCTTGACCATGAATGACTGGCTGCTACCTACCCGGGTGAGTTTTCCGTCGACCCGTGTTGCCAGCCTGACCTGGTAACTACCGGGAGCCGCGATCGGCCCGGGGATATCAATGTACTGATCGTCAGCCGGCTCGGGTGTCCAGGGTGAGGATTTGGGATATCTCAAGTCCCAGGCGACACGGTGAAAGCCGGCGTCGGCCGGTCCTTCGATCCGCCGGATGACCTTGCCTTCACTATCGGTGACCGTCAACACGATGGCCGGCGACTCTTCGATCTCCTCGCCTCTAAGGGCATCCCAACCAGGATACGGCGTGTCGTCGCCCTTTTCCTCCAGCGCTCCCTCTGTCTCCTTACGTTGTTCGCTGGAGGTTTCCAGGCCCTCGGCAAGGTAGTAGGTAAAAATCGCGCCAAACGGCGGATTGGGTGCAACGAAGTAGGCGTCTCCCTGGCTCGATTTGCCGTTTACCTCGAAATCTCCCATGGGAATCTTCGGGATATACCAGTCGGCTTCGCGAACTGGAAACAGAGTGGCTTCTGCTTTTAATTGCTGTTCGGTCACGTGTCGCAGTGGAGAGTAGTCATCGAGAATCCAGAACCCACGTCCGAATGATGCTGCAACCAGGTC
>CAYUBS010000193.1:0-3961 GCA_964443145.1 uncultured Wenzhouxiangellaceae bacterium
GTCCGTTGGCCAACATGGCCGTTAACGCGTTCGTGGACGAGGTGTCGCGCGGTACTCCGGCGCCGGGTGGCGGGTCCATCGCCGCACTGGCCGGGGCGATTGGCTCCGCGCTGGCCTCGATGGTGGTGAACCTGTCTATCGGCAAGGGTGCGTATGACTCACGTTATGAAGATCTGTGCCTGCTGGCTGAGCAAGCACAGGCCGCTAAAGACGAGCTTCTCAGGGCTGTTGATGCAGATACGGAAGCCTTCAATGTAGTCATCACGGCCATGCAGATGGCAAAGGATACCGCTGAGCAGAACGAACTACGCTCGCAAGCCATTCGGGCCGGCTATAAATCAGCTGCCGAAGTACCGCTGCGCACGGCACAGTTGTGCCGGGAGGTACTGGATATGTGCCAGGCCGCGGCGGATGTCGGTAACCAGGCCGTGATGAGTGATGCGGGTGTCGGCGCGCTGATGGCCTATGCCGGTGTGCAGGGCGCGATCCATAACGTACGTATCAACCTGCCCCATACAAAAGACGAAGCCTTCATCACGAAGATGAAGGCCACGTTGGGTGCCCTGCTCTCCGAGTCGAAGGAGATTTGCGAGCGCATTCAGCGCCAGGTTGAAAGCAGCTTTTAGTTCTTGGCCTGGTCGACGATTTTGTTGGCCGCAATCCAGGGCATCATGGCGCGCAGTTTCTCGCCAACCTGCTCAATACCATGAGCCGCATTGGCTTCGCGGGCCACGGTCATTTCGGGATAACCGGTGTTGCCTTCTTTGATGAAGCGTTTCGCATAAGTACCGTTCTGGATGTTTGCCAGCGCCTCGCGCATGGCTGCACGTGATTCGTCATTGATAATTTTGGGGCCCGTCACGTACTCACCATACTCAGCATTGTTCGAGATCGAGTAGTTCATATTGGCCACCCCACCTTCAAACATCAGATCTACGATCAGCTTCAATTCGTGCAGACATTCAAAGTAGGCCATCTCAGCCGGATAGCCAGCTTCCGTCAATACCTCGAATCCGGCTTTTACCAATTCTACGCAACCACCGCACAAAACAGCCTGCTCGCCAAACAAGTCTGTCTCGCATTCGTCCTTGAACGTCGTCTCAATGATTCCGGTACGACCTCCGCCAATGGCTGAGGCATAAGAAAGAGCGGTCGCCCTGGCGCCGCCCGAAGCGTCCTGTGCTACCGCGACCAGGTCTGGGATTCCGCGACCTGCCGCAAATTCTGAGCGTACCGTGTGGCCCGGTGCTTTCGGGGCAATCATGATCACATCCAGATCAGCGCGAGGGGTAACCTCCTTGTACAACACGGAGAAACCGTGCGCGAAAGCCAACGTGGCACCCTGCTTGATGAAAGGCTCGATGGACTCGGCATACAGAGCAGAGTGAAATTCGTCCGGCGTGAGGATCATCACAACATCTGCCGCAGCGACGGCATCTGCAACGTCTGCGACTTTCAGGCCATGCGCCTCGGCCTTGGCCCGCGAGGAAGAACCGGAGCGCAAACCCACGGTTACATCCACTCCCGAATCCTGCAGGTTGCAGGCATGCGCATGACCCTGCGAACCATAACCGATAACGGCCACTTTTTTGCTTTTGATGATATTAGGATCACAATCTTTATCGTAGAAAACCTGCATGTCTGTATTCCTGAAGTATGGGGTTGAGACACACTATAGATCCCACCGTTTATTGCGTAAAATGATATATATGCATCTTTATAATGCGTTATATGCAACAATCTTTACATGGATAACCGAGCACTGAAGCAATTCGTAAACCTGACCGACAGCCTGCATTTCGGCCGTGCCAGTGAGGCTAGCCACGTCAGCCCTTCAGCCCTTAGCCGCAGTATCCGCCGGTTGGAGCTCGACGTGGGTGCAACCCTGTTTGAACGGAATAACCGCAGCGTGTCGCTGACTCACGCTGGCCGATTATTTTTGGATTATGCGCGAGACACACTGGGAGACTGGGACACGATCCGCAATACACTGATGGAGGAATCCGGCGAACTGCACGGTGAGGTCAGCCTGTATTGTTCTGTGACCGCCAGCTACAGCTTCCTGTTTGAAATCCTGACGCGTGTCCGGGGCCTGCATCCGCGGATAGAAATCAAGCTGCACACCGGCGATCCGGAAGACGCCATCACTCGAGTATTGTCGGGAGGAGAGGATATTGCGATCGGCGCCCACCCGGGACACCTCCCCGCCGGGCTGGCCTTCAAGCTCATCGCAATGTCACCACTTGTTTTCATCACGGCGAAGGAGCAGCAGGAAAAACGGGCACTATCAAACAGGCCTAAGGACGTCGGTGAATGGGCCGGGCAACCTATGATTCTCCCGGAACGCGGGCTGGCAAGGCACAGAGTAGATGAATGGTTCCGGAACCAGGGGACCCAGGCGAATATCTATGCGCAAGTTGCTGGCAATGAAGCCATAGTCAGCATGGTCAGCCTGGGCTTCGGCGTAGGGGTGGTTCCGCAAATCGTTCTCGATAACAGCCCGCTGGCCGAGAGTGTTGAAGTACTGGACGTGCAACCCCGCCTTGAAGGCTATAAGGTTGGCCTCTTCACGTTGAAAAAGAAACTGGCCAGCCCGTTAATCAATGCATTCTGGTCGCAATCGGAATGACAAAGAGGCATGGCGGTCTATACGCTGGCCTATGGAGGCTTGATGTATGAAGCCTCCATAGGCGGACAGAAATTCAGTTTCAAACCTCTGAAAGACTAGAGATCGCGCTCTAGAAGAACTTTTTCGCGAGATCCAGCGCGTCATCGACAACGCTGCCATCGCCGTCACTGTCGAACATTGCTGCAAGCCCACCCAGTGGATTTTCCCCGCCCGCCTGTAATTTGGCTCCGCCATCCGTTTGCTTGTTTAGTGTGCCCATGAACAGGGTCGCCAGCATGGGTAACATCTGCTTGATCACATCCGGGCTCACGCCACTGGCTGATGATGCCTGGCCAGCCACGGCGCGGCTCGCATCCTTGCTACCCAGTATATGGCCCAGGATATTGTTTCCATCAGAAACACCCATGGAGCTGGTGGCCGAATCTATATTGCCCAGGTAGCGCTGGTGGTTGCCGTTCTGCAGAGCTCCGACCAGGCTATCCAGACCTCCGCTTGATGCCGCATTTTTCTTCAAGCCGTCGCCCAGAGCGGGTACAACCTGACCGAGGATGTTGCCAACAGCCTCTTCATCCAGACCAAACTGTGCACCGAGTTTTTGCAAATCGCCAGAACCCGTTGCGTTCACAAGTGCGTTGAGTAAATCCACTAAGTATCTCCTAAATCCACTATTCTGCCGGAATGGCCTTACAGGTTATTTAACAGTATAGACAGAAAAGAAAAACGCCGCCTTTTTATGGGCGGCGTCTAAATACAGGAGTAAATATCAGAAATTCAGTGGTTCAAATTTTCTTCCCGCGCCAGCAGTCTGCAATTTTCTTGATGTCAGTCGTCTTTGAACTGCCGCGAACGCCTGCGTCGGTCAACGTCATGTTGCCACAGGAATCCTGGGCCTGGCCACTTTGTGGTGTCGCCGTCAGGGTGAAGTTCTGGTTGGCGTTGCTGGTTGCCATTGAAACGGTGTAAAGACCATTCATCGTCGTTGCGGCACTGTCGCAGCGAGCTGCGTCATATTGATTGATCTTGGTATAGACACGTTCCTGGCAAGCCGCTGTGGTCAGCAAAATATCAAGCGCTTCTGAGCGATTGGCCCGCACTACATAGTCCCTGTAGCTGGGAACTGCCAGGCCCAGCAATACAGCCAGGGTGGCGATTACGATCATCAATTCGATCAGTGTGAAACCAGCCGATTTGAGGTGCTTGTTTAATTTATGGTTCGTGTTCATCAGATTCTCCTGCCTGGCCGGACACCGCTGGGTGTCCGGCCCTTGTTAATTACTATAGTACCCGTGCGGTCATTTTTCACTACGCCAGCTTTGGCGGCCGCAACTGAGG
>CAYUBS010000194.1:0-3947 GCA_964443145.1 uncultured Wenzhouxiangellaceae bacterium
ATCCGTGAATCGGGGGGACTTTGATAGTGATGGGGTCAGAGTAAAGGGTCAGAGTAATCACTCTGACCCTTTACTCTGACCCCATCACTTGCCCCTGATCACCCATGAAAGGCCTTTAAAAAACAGGGGCACAGCAATAACAACGAATGCGACCGCGATAATTTGCTCACCCCGCATATCCGTTCTAACACTGGCAGTAACGATGGCAATGCCCAGAATTAACCAGCTGGCCAACACAAAATATTTGCAGAGCTTGAGTCTCTGTTTCCACACAGGGCTTAACATGACTTCCTTTCTTTTCATAACAGGCTTGAAGGATAAGACCTATCATCCAAAGCCGCTTGGCATTTCCTGCCAAGTTGTTGACTCATATACCGTTGCTTTACGTCAAGCGCGGATAGTCTTTCATCAAATCGTGAAAGAGCGCATTAATTTCTTCCTGCGACAACTGGGGATTTTGCGCGGCAGCGCGCTGCTTGGCTTGCAAACGCCACACATTGCTCTTGAACCGCGTATCAATGATGTTGATCAACAGCGTCATTTCCTGATCCGAGTCCGGGGTCAGTTCCGAAAGCTCATCACTTTCATGCGCAATGGGTTCCAGCGACAAGGCCTGGATATTCTCGACCCCAAAACTGTATTGGACCTCGATATTCGCGTTTACCGGGGAGTGCCTCAGCCCTTTTTCCTGCAGGCAGTCAATCAACGCTTCACGGATCACTGTGTCTGCATCTTCTCTTCGATCCGTACTCACCTGCAGAGGCGTCAGCTTAAACGACAGATATTGCTCGAACGGCGCCTGCCGGTTGAAGGACAGTTCTTTTTCCAATTCGAAAGAATCACCGGACGCGGGGTGATTAGAGCGAATTCTCATCGACAGGTTGTTACGGCTGTCAGCCTGTCGCAAGGCTTCGTTTTCTGAGATCTTCCCCTGCTCATACAGCTCGTATAACGCCTGGTCGAAGGTTTTGTGCACGTTGCCCTTGCTACGGGTCATCGCTTCCTTGATCTCTTCGATCTTGCCCTGGCGAATCAGCTCACAAACATGACCGGAATTGAACATCAGCTCCATTACGGCCACCCGTTTGCGGTCAATACCCAGACAAAGCCGCTGGGAGACGATGGCGTTCAGGTGCATGGAGAGATCCATCAGGATTTGAGTGTGTGCCGTTTCAGGGAAAAAATTGATGATTCGTTCCAAAGCCTGGTTGGCGTTATTCGCATGCAGTGTCGCTACGCATAAATGCCCGGTCTCCGCGTAGGTCAGTGCCTGCTGCATGGTGCTCTGATCCCTGACTTCGCCGATCATGATCACGTTGGGTGCTTCGCGCAGAGCATTCTTGAGCGCATTGGCGTAGGAACGCGTGTCTATTCCAACCTCCCGTTGATTCACCAGCGACTTGCTATGGGCGTGGACGAATTCGATCGGATCCTCGATCGACAAAATGTGACCGCCCTGGTTGCTGGCACGGTAATCAATCATGGCCGCAAGCGTGGTGGATTTACCGGTTCCAGTACCCCCTACCACCAGGACCAGACCCCGTTCACCCATGATGATCTCGTTCAATTTTTCAGGTAAGCCCAGCTCGGAAACAGAGAGTATCTTGTCTTTGATAAACCGGCAGACTGCTGCCGGTGCGCCACGCTGATAAAAAAGATTCACCCTGAAACGGCCGGCATCAGGTACCTGAAGCGCAGTGTTGAGCTCAAGGTCTTCTTCAAAAGTCTTGAGTTGTTCCGCGTCCAGAATGGAGCGAATCATGTCTTCGGCAGTCGACTTGTCTATCACCTGATCATTCAACGCCATCATTTGGCCTTCGACATTGACCATCGGTGGTGCGTCGACCGAAATAAACAGGTCAGAAGCGTGCATTGCCGCCATTTTGACAAGATAGTCAGCTAGTTTCATCTTCTCTCTCCGCTAAATAATCTACTCAGGTTTCTTACAGGTACTCATGCCCAATATCGCGTAGGGAGGGCACCAGCCAGAAATGCCGGTCGCCAATGGAATCAGTCCCAACCAACCCCAGGCTGACTGTGGCCCAATGAAAACCAGGCTGACGATAATCAGTCCTGCGACGATTCGGACAGCACGCTCTATGTTATGGACATTCTGTTTCATTTTGTCTCTCACGATTGGAAGGGTATCCAGTAGTATAGCCACAAAGGAAACCGGGGAGACAACCTGGCGCAAGACGGGTAAGCTTGGGACCACACTAAACCTTCATCGTAAGATCACTTTATGCTCAAATTCCTCTCTGGAAACCCTTCTGCAGCGATACTTAAGCTGATACTGCTTGTCACCACGTTAACGATTGCTTCAACGGCTTTTGCAGCGGGACAGAATGGGGAGAAAACTGACCAGCTGAACGTTGCCATTGCGGAATGCCCTCCCTTCGTTATTATCGAAGACGGCCAGTATTCGGGACTTGCTGTTTATCTGTGGGAGCAAGTGGGCAGCGAAATGGGGCTAAGCTGGGCCTATACCGAGTATCCCCTGGGGGGCTTACTTGAAACGATCAAAAGCACGGACAAGTCCATTTTGCCGGACGTGGGGATATCCTGTACTTCAGTGACGTCCGAGAGGGAGGAATTTATTGATTTCTCCCATTCGTTCAACGAAACCTATACGGCAATCGCGGTCCGGCAAACGACGCTCTGGTCAGCAGTCACCGGGTTTTTCGCCAGCCCCAAAATCCTGAAAGCCATTCTGATTGTTCTGGGTGCCGCAGTGTTTATCGGAGCCGTTTTTTATCTGCTGGAGCATAAGGTCAACAAGAAACTCTTCTCGAGCGAATCCATTGTGGGACGGATACTTGAGCCGACCATCGTGGGGCTCATGTTCGTAACCAGCGGCCCTATTCGCTTCTATCGTTTCAAAACCCTGACAGCCCGTGCCCTGGCCACTGTACTGACACTGAGCAGCACCTTTCTCATTGCAGCCATTACCGCCGTGCTGGCCAGTTCCTTTACCCTCAATGCCATGCAAACCGACGTCCGCACGGTGGATGACCTGAGAAATGTTCGGGTCGGCGCCCTGGTTTCATCAACCTCATCAGCCTTTCTTGACAGCAACGGCATCACGCATCAAACCCGCCCGGACCTGGATACCCTGGTGATTGATCTGGACAACGGGGATCTGGATGCCATCGTGTCCGACGCGGCCTTTCTCCGCTACCGAATCAACCTGGGCAAGCAACAAGGCCAATTCGAATCCCTGACCGTGCTGCCCTATGAACTGGCGGCGCAGAACTATGCGTTCATCCTGGCCCAGGACAGTCCGCTTCGCGAAAGCATTAATCGCACTTTACTGTCAGTTCGGATGCAACGGGAATGGCGCGAGAAGAGCAGGCAGTACCTCGGGGAATAGTCTGCTGATTTGATGACCGCGGGCCATGTGCTAAGCTGAGTTGTTCGGAAATTTATACACATTAAGGAGTATTTATGTCCATTCGAACCGTATTGATAGCAGCGTTTTTTCTGGCAATCAGTTGTGTTTCAGTGCAGGCAAACATCGACACCCGTCTGAATGTTCCTTCGAATACCGAAAGCCAAGCTGTTTTGTTGATGGCCCAGATCTTCGATCAAGATCAACGTGATGACCTTCGAGACCGCCGCGATGACCTTGAAGATGATTTTTACGACGAAGAAGATGAATATAACGACGACGAATATGATGACTTTCAAGACCGCCGCGATGACCTTGAAGATGACCTTGAAGACCGCCGCGATGACCTTGAAGATGATTATTACGATGACGAAGATAGATATTACGATGAAGAAGATGACTATTAATATGGCGTATTTGCCAATTCAGGGCCGGCGTACTCTCCCAGCGAGGATATGTAGTAGGCTTAGCCTTACTGCTTAACTACCCTCTCGGTCTATTTAGAGAGGAGGGTAGCTGGATCTTTTATGTCATTTTTTTCTGAACTCAAGCGACGTAA
>CAYUBS010000195.1:0-3945 GCA_964443145.1 uncultured Wenzhouxiangellaceae bacterium
CCTCCCCTTCCACGCCGATCAAATCTTCAGCCGGTATTTTCACATCATTGAAAAACACCTCATTATACACGTGTTTCCCGTTCATATACAGCACGGGGCGAACCTGAACACCCGGCAGATCCATCCTCAAATGAAAGACCGAAAGCCCTTTGCCCCTTTTTGACTCGGTGTCGGTGCGGGCCAGCAGAAACATGTATTCCGCTCTATGCGCCCCAGTCGTCCAGGTTTTCTGACCGTTGACAACATAATGATCCCCTTCGCGAACGGCCGTCGTTGTCAGTGATGCCAGGTCCGAACCGGCATCCGGTTCACTCCACCCCTGGCAGTAAAACGCCTTTCCCTCTGCGATGGGCGGAAGCAGGCGCGCTTTTTGTTCATCGTTGGCACCGGCCATCAGGGTGGGCGCAAACATGCCCACAGCAAATGCATCCACACCCGGGGCATTGTAATACCCTCTGACTTCATCGAAGACGACCTGCTCCATGATGGACGCTTCCCGACCGCCGTACTGCGTGGGCCATGCCATGGAGAGCCAGCCTTTTTCCGCCAGCTTCACAGCCATGTATTTGTGGAATGCAAAGCCCTCTTCGGTGTCATAGACACCCTCCAAACCGCCGTTTCCGAATTGCGGCGGTGCGCTTTTCATTTCGCTCTCGAAAAACGCCATAAATTCCTGTTTTTTAGATTCTTCCCCTTTTGTCAATCTGAAGTCCATCTTTCCCTTCCTTCAGCAAGGCAAATGCTGTTCGATAAAATTATGATAGTGAGAGATCAAATCTTCAATATACTAACTTGGCCTTTAAAAGCTTTTTTGTAATTTGGTAAATATCTTTTTTGTCACCTTGTTTTCTAATCCCTGCCGCAAGTATATAAATGATCACAGTATTTTTATCAACTTTGTAAATGATTCGATATCTTCCTGCAGCATGTATTGAACGAAATCCAGACAGTTCTTTTACTAGTATTTTGCCCTGTTTATCCGGCTCTTCTGCCAATCTTTCGATTCGCTTGAGAATTGTTCGTTGGATTTTCTTATCAGAAATTCTTTCAATAAGGGTAAGGCACGTGTCGGTAATTAGGATTCTATATTTCACAATCTAAGCCTTTCATACGCATCAGATAGTGAATGGGTCCGACCGGCTTTGACGTCCTCTATAGCTGATCTCAACTGCTTGATTAACTCAGGATCAGACAGGACCTCCAAGGTTTCCATCAGCCCTTCATACAATTCCCAGCTCATAACAGCCATTACTTCTTTATTTCTCCTTGTAACTGCAATGATCTGATCTTTAGCTGTTTGATCAGGAAGTTTCATAAATTTATTTCTAGCCTCGGTAATTGGAATTTTTTGCATTGTAGTGTCCTCAATAAAAGCCAGTTTATAGTTCTTGAAAGATATGTACACATAACAGTACATCCGCATGTACATATAGTCAACTTGTTTTTAAGAATAGAAGATTATAAATAGAAATGATAATAGTACGATTTATGGCGGATATTAGGACTTAATCAAATTTACAGATGGGGTTATCTTTCGATGGGTCTACCACCCAAACAAATTTTTTATAATGGCGATGATGACAATTTTTCGATCCTGACCGGGACGATCTTCAAGTTTGGAAATCCTCCCACCGGGTCGGCATCCCGGTCATCTGTCAGGCGGTTTACGTTCGGGGTGTTCCAGCCGTGGGGAACTGCCACAAACCCTTTCAGGATGCTGTGATCATACATCACTCTCACCTGGATGGTAATTTCCCCGATCTTGGATACAATCCGCACCATCTCCCCATCCTCAATATTCAAGTCTGATGCATCGCCCTCGTGAATTTCAACCTGGGCCCGGGGAATGGTTCGTTTGAATTTTTCGATCTCATGAAACCGTGAGTGATAGAAAATCGCTTTTCGGGTACCTGTAATCATCTGCAGCGGAAATTCAGGCTTGAGGGTAGTAAGGTAATCGGGCGGTTTATATTCCGGGTGGGACGAACAGCCCAGCATCATTAGATGCTCCGAGGCAAATTCGAATTTACCTGAGGGTGTCGGAAATGGCTGTGTTGTGAATTTTTGATGTTCGACCCTGTCATTGTAAACCACCCCTTCAGGGTTCGTTGTCAACGCTTCCAGGGAGATTCCGGTGGGTACCAACAGCCATCTATTCACTGCAGTTTCATCTCCCCATGGAAAATATGCTTGACCAAAGCCGAGCCTGTGCGCCAGATCATGCCAGAAGGTATACTCATCCCACACGCCCTCCACATTCATCACTTTTTGTGAAAGTGCCACCCGCTGGACATCCGGATAAACATGAAGCTCAGAGCGCTCTAAAAAGGAAGCCGCCGGAATAATGTAGTGGGCCAGTTTAGCGCTTTCCGTCATAAAAAGATCACGTGCCACCAGAAGATCCAGACTGGCAAAGGCTTTTGCCACCTTGTTGGCGTTGGGGTTGGTCAACACGGGATTGGTGCCGGAAAAGATCAAGCCCTCAATGGGATACGTCCCTTTGCCGAGCATATAATCGATGCCGGGAAGCGAATGGCATTTGCCCATCACATCATAAAAAAGTGGATAGTGCGCATATCCTGCCGGGTTCATCTCTTTGAACTGCCTTTTGCTCAAGGGATTGAGTTGGTTGACCTGGATATCCTCGTTCCATGGCTCACCACCCTTGATGTCGATTGCTCCGCACAAAGCACTCAGTGAGGCAATGGCCCGAATGGTGTTGAACCCGTTGGTCTGATGTTCCAGGGAAATCCCCGTAAAGCTGACACATTGAGGAAGGCTTTGCAGCAGCATCCGCTGCATTTGATTAAGGAGCTGTTCTGAAACACCTGTCTGTTCAGCTACGTAGGTCAGTGTGAATTTTTCTGCATATGCAGCCAGTCCTTCAAACCCGAGACTGTATGACGCGACAAAATCCTGGTCATATGCCTTCTCATGGATGAGAAATCGGATCAGGCAAAGGGCCAGGGCCGCGTCCGTGCCGGGACGCACCTGTAAAAAAAGATCTGCCTTCTTAGCCGTCACAGAACGCCGAGGGTCCACCACAACCAGCTTGCCGCCCTGTCGCCTGGATCGATTGATGCGTTGCATGAACGGCGGATGAGAATAGGCAGGGTTGGATCCCCACAGAATCGTCATGCCGGCCCTTTCAAAATCAGGCGGGTAGGACCAGTAGCCCTGGCAGGTCTGATAAGCCATGAGACGCAGTGCAAAACAGACGGAATCTGCGGTAAAAAAATTGGGCGAACCAAAAGCGTGGATGAACCGCTGGGCATATGCCTCCTGCTGAAGAAAGCCGATAGCCTCACCGGTCCAGGCACTCATGGCACGCGCTCCGGACCTATCCTTTATATCCAACATTTTCCGGGCAATTTCATCCAGCGCGTCATCATAGGATATGGCTGAAAAGCCGCCTTTTGAGGTTCGTTTGAGACACCCGGTCAAACGCTCTGAATGATATACCCATTCCGGCGCTTCACGCCCCTTGGGACACACCATTCCCAGGTTTTCGTGATGGGATTTATTTCCGGAAACCTTTGCCACCCGGCCATCTTCAACGTGCACGTAAACCCCACAATGGTGAGCACACTGCCTGCAGAGCGTGTGGATGGAACCGTTATCGATGACGGTTTTGGATCGCATGCAGATTGTTCTCCTGATTCGATGTTTCCCGCCATGGCGGGATTGGACGTTCATCTTTTATCAGACAGAAAGCTGTTTACCGGCCAGTCTATCTGCAGCCTTCTCTATTATAGCATCCAGTCGTTTGACCGCCTCATAGGATAGCCGGTCGGGCTGATGGGTGGCCAGAATATCCAAAGCCTTTTCGACCACCACCTCACTGTATCGTTTTCCGCCTTTCTCTTTCCACATCTCCGGACTCTGGCGGTTGATGAAGCGTGGAGTCCAGTGTTCTTCCCTGCAGTACTTCAGGGTCTGCTCATG
>CAYUBS010000196.1:0-2253 GCA_964443145.1 uncultured Wenzhouxiangellaceae bacterium
GCCAGCCAGATCATCAGGCCGTAGCCCGCGCCGGAAGAGGAAGTAAATAATATGACGGAATATGCCGGATCCATGGGTGCTTGTCTCTCCTGCTATCTCGAAAGGGCCTTGTCCAGCCAATCGAAGAAGGTGTTGCCGGAGGTAATGTTCTCCGCTGCTTCAAGGTGGTCGCTGGCGCCGGTGTCTCCGGCCAGTTCTTTACGTGGGCGCGGCGGCAGGTAGCGGTTGACCGGCTGATAACCGCTTTCGGGCATCAGCGCGTAACCACCCCGTCGCTCGACCAGTTGGGAAATGTCTGATTCCGGGTCGCCCAGGTCACCGAAATGCCGTGCCCTGGTCGGGCAGGCGATGACACAGGCCGGCTGGCGTTCGCTCTCTTCCAGGTTCTCGTTGTAAATGCGGTCAATGCACAGCGTGCACTTCTTCATCACGCCGTCGTCTTCATCGAACTCGCGTGCGCCATAAGGACAGGCCCAGGAGCACAGCTTGCAGCCAATGCATTTCTCCGCATCGACCAGCACAATACCGTCTTCCTCACGCTTGTATGAAGCGCCGGTTGGGCAGACCGTGACACAGGCCGGTTGTTCGCAGTGCAGGCAGGAACGGGGAAAATTGACCGTGCGCGTGTTCTTGCCGTCATCGGTCTCGTAGACATGCACGCGGTTGAACCAGACCCCGGAAGGATCCTTGCCGTAGGCATCGGTATCGGTAAGCGGTGCCGAATGGCCACTGGCGTTCCATTCCTTGCAGCTGACCGCGCAGGCGTGGCAACCCACGCAGATGTCCAGGTCGGTGACGAGTCCCAGTTTCTTCAGGGTTGTTTTGGGCAGGCTGGTCATGAGCGATCCTTCCGGCGCCAACTGCCCTTGGGCAGGAATTGTTCACCGAAGCGTAGAATCTTCGGGCGTTTCTGAACACCGGGTACCGGCTGGAGCGGCTCAAACCGGGGTTCGCTTACCCCGTCGCCCACTTCAGCCTTGGTGATCCGCACCCGCAGGTCGAACCAGGCGGCCTGGCCGGTGACCGGGTCTGAATTACTCATGCGACGCTTTTTGCCGTCATCGTCGACCGGCAATAGTTCGGAAATCAGATGATTGAGCAGGAAGCCCTTCTCACCCTCGGCGGCGTCGTCCTTCAGGTTCCATGCGCCGCGGCGTTTGCCGATAGCGTTCCAGGTCCAGACGGTATTACGTTCGCAACCGGTCATGGTGCGGACCTGGGCCTTTATTTTGCCGTTGTGGCTTTCAACGTGCACCCAGTCGTCATCACTCACCCCGATTTCGCGGGCCAGGTCACGGTGCATGCACAAGCGGTTGTAGCCATGGATCTGCCGCAACCAGGCGTTCTGCGAACCCCAGGAGTGGTACATCGCGGCCGGCCGCTGGGTGATCGCATGGATGGGGTATTCATCATGGGAGACCATGGTCTCCTCGATCGGTTCGTACCAGATCGGCAGCGGATCAAAATAATCTGTGATGCGCTTGCGCAGGTCATCCGGCGGCTGGTGTTCACCATGCCCCTGGGCGGCCAGCCGGAAACGTTGCAATGGTTCACTGTAAAGCTGCATCACGATCTGGTCGGAAGAGGGGATGAACCCCATGCTGTGCGCAAACTCCAGGTAGTCCTTGTTGGCATGCTTGTAGTACAGCTGTGAATCCGGCAGGTCGTGTTTCCAGAAACAACCGTTTTCGACGTAGCGCTTCAGCTGGTCCGGGTTTGGATCACCCTTGCCGTGCTGATCGCCATTCTCACCACGCCAACCTGCCAGCGGGCCAACGCCCGGTATGCGTTCGTGGTTGACCAGGTAGTCAGCGTATCCGCCCGGGTAGGTCGCCGAACCGTCTTCGTTGCTGAACGCCGGTAGGCCGAGGCGGGCGCCGAGCTCGATCAGGACATCCTGGAAAGGCCGCACGTCCCGGTCGGGTTGCACGACGGGCTGGCGGATCGAGTCCGCCGGGCCGTGCGCCGTGCTGATCGGCCGGTCGAGCAGGCTGACACAATCCCAGCGCTCCAGGTAGGTGGTGTCCGGCAATATCAGGTCGGCGTAAGAGACCATTTCCGAAGCGAAGGCATCGGAGTAAATGATGTGCGGAATCTTGTATTCACCGGTGCTTTCATCGATGTCGGTGAGCATTTCCATCGTGCCCTTCGTGTTCATCGATGAGTTCCAGGCCATGTTGGCCATGTACAGGAACAGGGTGTCCACCGGGTACGGGTCGCCCGCCCAGGCATTGTGGATCACCATGTGCATCA
>CAYUBS010000196.1:2353-3917 GCA_964443145.1 uncultured Wenzhouxiangellaceae bacterium
TGCATGGAAACCGGCCGGCCGATCATTTTGTCGTGCTTGCGCCCGGCCCAGTCGGTCCATTCAACATCGAGCTCTATTTCCTGCTCGAAAGCCGCATGGGCCAGCTCCGCGGCAATCCGCTTGATGGTCTCTGCGGGGATGCCTGTTTTTTCGGCGACTTCGCTGGGCGCGTACTTTTGTTCAAGGTAACGCATCGCCATCAACTCGAAAGCAGGGCGAGCCATGGTGCCATCCGGCATTTTGAACAGACCGCTCAGTTCCGGCACGATGTCCGGCAGCAGGGCGTTGACTGCCTGGCCCTGGTTCTTTTCCCAGGCCAGCGGATTGCCTTCTTCATCGCGCAGGAACAGGCCATCTTCCGGGTGCCCTTCTTCAGCCCGGACCAGCCAGGGCGAGTTGCTGTAGCGAATCAGGAAGTCGAGGTCAATCTTTCGTGATTTCAGCAGTTCGTGGATCAGGGCCATCACGAACAGGCCGTCGGTGCCCGGCCGGATGCCTATCCATTCATCGGCGATGGCCGAGTAACCGGTGCGCACCGGATTAACCGAGACATACTTGGTGTTCTCGCGGGTTTTCAGACGGCCCAGGCCGGTTTTGATCGGGTTGGAGTCGTGGTCTTCGGCAACGCCGAACATCATGAAGTAACGGGTGTGTTCCCAGTCCGGTTCGCCGAACTCCCAGAATGACCCGCCGATCGTGTACAGGCCTGCTGCCGCCATGTTGGCCGAACAGAAACCGCCATGCGCTGCATGGTTGAGCGTGCCGAACTTGGTTGCCCAGAAGGCGGTCAGGGACTGGCTCTGGTCACGGCCGGTGAAGAACGCCAGCTTACGCGGGTCACTGGCCCGGATATCAGATAGCCAACCGGTAGCGGTTTCAAACGCCTCTTCCCAGGAAATTTCCTCAAATTCGCCACTGCCGCGGGGCCCGGTTCTTTTCAGAGGAGCGGACAACCGCGCCGGGGAAAGGTGCTGCATGATGCCGGCTGAGCCTTTGCCGCACAGCACGCCCTTGTTAACCGGGTGATCCGGATTGCCCTCGATGTAGCGCACCTGGCCATCGGTCAAATGTACCTTGATGCCGCAGCGGCAGGCGCACATGTAACACGTCGTGTACTTGACCTCATCAGAGATTTTTGGGGATGTTTCTACCTGTTCCTGCGGAGGTGCCATCGGCCGTTTCCCGGTATGTGATTAATACGCGAACTTATCCTTAAAACCATAGCATATTAGCAAATGGTAATAAATCGCTTCATGCCGATCTCAGTCAATATTCGTTCGATAAAATGATCGAAGTTTGCTGGTTCTGAAAACCAGGCCTGAAAGGGCGGTAAACAAAGCGACTGCACACAGGATGAGGGCGAGGCGGGTCCAGGGCTGATCCCAGGCGATCCGCATGGCGGCAAAGTTATAGAGTGCATGCAGCCATTCCAGGGCTCCGAGCAGTAGTAGAACCTGGAAAAATCGTGGCACCCAGCTCTTTTTCAAAAACAGCAGCGGCACCAGGCCCAGGCAAATTACAGCCACCGGCAATAGGCCCGCCCGGTAGAAATGGGCAGCGAGCA
>CAYUBS010000197.1:0-3914 GCA_964443145.1 uncultured Wenzhouxiangellaceae bacterium
CGGGCCCTGCGGCGTGGTTTCCCAGGGCGGAGAAAACTCCGGCTCGCTCAGATCAATGGCGTCCGGCGCCGGAAAACGCAGGTCCCAGGACACACGGTGTGTTCCCTTCTTGTTGGTCGCTTCCAACCAGCGAACCGGCCTGTTTTCGTCATCACTAACCAGAATCATGACGCGCGGTTCCGCCTCCAGCGATTCATCCGTTAACCGGCTCCAACCTGGAAATGGAACATCACCGCCATCTTTTCGTATCAAAGCCTCTTTTGCCTGACGGATTTCTTTACCGGATTGAAAATCCTCATTCAGGTAGTAGGTAAAGGTCGCGCCAAAGTCGGGGTTGGCGGCCTTGTAGCTATCACTTCCCAGCGTTGGCATTCCGGCAGCCTGGGAGGGCTCAGACGGGATGTACCACCAGGCATCACGGATGGGAAACAGGGTTGCACTTTCGCCAAAACCAGCCGCCGCCATGCTCCTTAGTGCCGAATAATCGTCCAGGACATAAAAACCACGGCCAAAGGTGGCGCCGACCAGGTCGTTGTCACGACGTTGCAGTTTTATATCGCGAAAGGCAATGGTGGGCGCGCCGGCCATCTTGTGCCAGTTGCTACCGCCATTAATCGTGAAATACACACCAAATTCAGTGCCCAGGAACAACAGGTTCTGCATTTCATGATCCTGCTGAATGGCCCAGGCAACCGTACCATCCGGCAGGTCACCGGAAATCGAGCGCCAGTTGCGCCCGCGGTTGGTGCTGATGAAAACGTGAGGTGAAAAATCACCCACCTTGTGGGCGTCTGCAATGGCAAATACCGTATCCGCATCGAAAAGCGAGGCCTCGATATCATTGATAAACGTGCGTTCCGGCACTCCGGGCAACTCCTGGGCCCGTTGCCAGTTGGCGCCGCCATCCGCGGAAACGTTAATAAGCCCATCATCAGACCCGGCATACAGTACGCCTTCGGCAAGTGGTGATTCTGACAGGGATGTGATGGTCGAATACTGCGACATGGCCCCATTGTCATGCAGGTCATCGACGCTCCAGACCCGGCCCCTGAACTCAAGTTCATAACGGTTTTGACCGGTGGTCAAATCTCCACTGACGGCCTGCCAGGAATCACCCCGGTCATCACTGCGCCATACGCGCTGCGATCCTACATAGAGTCGCGAGGCATCATGCGGGCTGATCAAAATGGGCGTGTCCCAGTTCCAGCGCTCCGGCTCGTCACCAGGCGCAGGTTGAGGTTGAATATGGATCACCTCATCGCTGTCACGATGGTGGCGAAACATATAGCCCTGCTGATACTCCATATAACTGATGTTACTGTCGCCCGGATCAAAGGCCACGCCATAACCATCAGCACCCAGCGGCACGTACCAGTCCTGGTTTCGGACTCCTTCCGTCGTCAGGGTACGGGACGGCCCAAATAGTGTACCCAGGTCCTGGGCACCGCCGAGTATGTTGTAAAACGGCTCGGCGTTATCAACCGCAACCTTGTAAAACTGCGATATCGGGAGATTCGGGAAGTGGCGCCAGCTAATACCCTGGTCGAAGCTCTCATACAGCCCGGCATCGGTCCCCGCCAGTACATGCAGGTCATCCTGCGGGTCAATCCAGAAGGCATGATTGTCGCTGTGTTTTTGACGCCCCGTTCCCAAAACGTTGAAATGCTCTCCGCCGTCACGGGTGACCCGCATAAACACATCCATCTGGAAAACCAGGTCTTCGGTCTGCGGTGACGCCGCCAGTTCCTGGTAGTAGTGGGGGCCTGTGCCGCCGGAAATATACGGGTTTTTCAAAGCCCAGCTTTCACCCTGATCTTCAGAGCGGTAGAAACCCTTGTTTTCTTCATCCGCCTCGATGGTGGCGTAGACCAAAGCCGGGTTGGCCGCGGTGACCGCCAGGCCAATTTTGCCTACATCACCTTCAGGCAGGCCTTCCGTCTGCTTTTTCCAGCTGGCCCCGCCATCGGTGGTTTTGTAAATGCCGCCATTCGGGCCACCGGCCATCAATCCCCAGACATGGCGACGACGCTCATAGGCTGCGGCATAGATGACGTCCGGATTGGATGGGCTGAACTCAATATCGGTAATGCCGGTGTTTTCATCAATATCAAGAATATGTTTCCAGGAGACGCCGCCATCAGTCGTTTTATACAGCCCGCGATCTCCACCCGCAGTCCACAAGGGGCCTTCAGCGGCAACATAGACCACATCACCATCTCGGGGGTCGATCAAAATCTTGCCTATATGTTCAGAATTCTTCAGACCAACGTTGGTCCAGTTTTTTCCAGCATCGGTGCTTTTATAGACACCATCACCCCAGCCGACATGCCGGCCACTGACGTTTTCCCCCGTTCCCACCCAGACCACGTCCGGGTTATTTGGGTCGATTGATACATCCGCTATGGAATAGGCCGGTTCGCTGTCAAAAATCGGTGCCCAGGTTATCCCGGCGTTGACGGTTTTCCATACACCGCCGGAAGCTGAAGCGACATACCATACGCTGCTATTGGAGGGATGCACCGCGATATCCGCGATGCGCCCACCCATCAAGGCAGGACCAATGCTGCGCATTTCCAGGCCGCTTACGGCCTCAGCGATGGTTTCCTGGTCTGCGGCAATGGCGGTTTGACTGGTTATGGCAAGCAACGGTAAGCCGGCTATAACCACGCAACACAAATACACGTTCTTTATTTCAAAAATATGATTGAGTTTTTTCATGATGCTCATTATGAACGACCCTGATAATTGACGGCATCCAATGGGTGCACGAATTGGCTTAGAAAAGTTTGCGCTGAATCTACGTCACCAACCATCGTACATATCCGTTGGTGAGTAAAAAAGGGGGGCTGGCTTGTCAGTGGTTGCAGATCTTGTCCTGTGCGGTATTGAAGCCGGAATCGCAAGCGACAAACTTGCCACGACTTTCAAGAAAACTGATCACCGCTTCAACGTCCATGTCGGACTCTGAACAGGAGCAGAACGTAGCGCCCGTACCGAAGCGTTCGATGATGGCCTGTGCAAGAGATTCGCGGCTGAAACCTTCATCCTGTTCCAGCATCATGTGCATCACTTCGTGGGCGTGTGTATCCATTATGTCGGGCTCCATTGAGATCACACCGATTAAAACAAAAAGACCCTGCACTCTCATTGAGGGAGATCATCGAACCGGACAGGTCATCCCATACATTGCGATAGGGTGGCAAAAAGTTGGTGTACCATGCTGTTTTTAAAGATAAGAGACGGGATCAAGCACATGCACCGATTAATCAGCCTGACCATCACGCTATTACTGACCACTGGCGTTGTCGCCGAAGAATTACCATTCGAAGTTACCGAGGTGGCGACCTTCAACGAACCCTGGGCCATGACCTTTCTGCCGGACGGGCGACTGCTGGTCACTGAGAAGCGTGGGCAATTGATCATCGTGACCCAGGATGGCAAGAAGTCGCGACCGGTTGACGATGTACCGGATGTTGCCTACCGCGGACAGGGCGGCCTGGGCGATGTGATCCTGCATCCGGACTACGCCAACAACAATCTCATCTACCTCAGTTACGCAGAATCAGGTGTGGGCAATGTACGCGGCGCGGCCGTTGCCCGTGGCCGGTTGGACATCGGGAAGAGTGACAGCTTCTTTATCGACGCGCAGGTCATTTGGAGGCAGAACCCGAAGGTGACCGATGATGGCCATTACGGCCACCGCATGGCATTCGACTCCGATGGCTACCTGTTTATATCGTCTGGTGATCGGCAAAAATTCACTCCCGCACAGCAAATGAACGGCAACCTCGGCAAGATCGTTCGTCTGACTGACGATGGCTCCGTACCTGAGGACAACCCGTTTTTTGACAAGGGCGACGTGACCGCACAGATCTGGTCACTGGGTCACCGCAACCCCATGGGCCTGGCTTTTG
>CAYUBS010000198.1:0-3903 GCA_964443145.1 uncultured Wenzhouxiangellaceae bacterium
AGGCAATACCAAGTACGAGAACTGGCAGTTCGTGGGCATCATTTCCGGCGATCTGTTCGAACTTCCGGCAGGTACCGTTGGCACAGCAGTTGGCCTCGAATACCGTAACTTCAGTATTAATGATCAGCCCAGCGCGGAATCCCAGCGCGGCGATTTGTGGGGACAATCTAATGCGTTGATTACCAAAGGCACCAATAACGTATGGGAGGCATTCGTAGAAGCCGAGATTCCCATTGTTTCTGGCAAAACCGGTTTTGAGGATCTGCGTATAAACATGTCAGCACGTGCCTTCACTTACGATATTGGCGGCAGTGACTATGTCTGGAAAACGGGTCTGAAATGGTCCATCACACCATCCATCATGTTGCGCGGAACGGTTGGCACGTCTTACCGTGCGCCAGCACTGTTTGAACTGTTCCTCGGTGATCAAACCGCTTTCGCTGACCAATTGGGAATCGACCCCTGCATCGACTATCCGGATAACACCAATGAAAATATCCGCAGAAACTGCGCAGCCGAGGGAATTCCCGCGGACTACAACGGTTTCCCAAGTTCATCCGCCGAAGTTACTTCCGGTGGTGGGGCTGAAAACCTGGAGCCGGAAACGTCCAAAGCCTATACCGCGGGTCTCGTGTGGACACCTGAATTCGCAGATTTGAGCATCGCTTTTGATTACTTTGACATCAAGGTCGAGAATCAGATCGCCCAGTTGGGTTCAAGTGCAATCATCGGTGGTTGCTACAACTCAGAGAATTTCCCGAACGCGTTCTGCGACCAGTTTACCCGGGCATCGGGAGATAACCAGACTCAGCCGTATAATATTCTCACGGTCGATGACACCTACCTCAATGTCAACGAGCAACGGGTGAAGGGTGTCGACATGAACCTGCGTTTTGATCACGATTTGAGCTTTGGTTCATTGGTCATCGAAAACCAGAGCACCTGGTATTCCCAGAACGTACAGCAGTTGTTCGATCCGGGCCTGGTGTCAGGATTTGATACGACGGACTACGTTGGCAGGATCGGTAGCCCTGATTTCCTGTCAAACACCCGTATTGGTTTGAGACGCGATGACTGGACATTCACTTACTACGTCCAGTACGTGGCACAAACAGATGAAAAGGGGTTTGCCGACGAGGAAACCACGTACTTTGATTATGATCCGGCTTATCAGGACATCACGATGGACAGTGCGTTTTTCCAAAACTTCTCTGTGTTCTATCAACAGGAAAAGTGGGACCTGCTCATGGGTATCAACAACCTGTTTGACAAGAAACCGGATAGGGTTTCCAGTGGCGCAGGCGTCAGCCGTCGCGGTAACGTGCCGATTGCAGCAACCCAGTACGACTTGTTGGGTCGCCGGTTCTTCGCACGGGTGAACTATCGGTTCTAAACGTCCGATTCTTTCGAAAGTAGTATGCAAGCGGCGCCTCGGCGCCGTTTGCTTTTTCAGGGTCTGATTTTTCGTGGGCAGAAGGTCCCGGTTTCCGTTAAAATCATTGAAGTCATTTTGCTCGTCACCGGAATTAATTCATGAACCTGAAGGCATGCCTCTCTTTATTCACCCTTTCTATGGTCCTCATGGCGGACGTAGCCACTGCAGCACCTGTCCCGATCGAATCAATCGCGCGCAACCCGGCCATCAGATCAGTGTCCATGAGTATGGACGGAAAACAGATCGTAGCTCTCGTGGCTGCCCCTGGTACCAACTATCAGGACACAGCGCTCGCGACCTGGGACACAGATAAGCTAGACGCGCCGCCACTGATTACGCCCAGCGCTGACAAGATGAAACTTGTCCGGGCCACCGCCCTCAAGGCTGGAAAGATTGCCGTGACTGGCCGCCAGGAGTGGACCGGTCAGTTGGCGGGTTGCGGAGAGGGTCGCAACTCTGGCTCCACTGCAACATTTGTATTCAAAACGTACATGACGGATGCCAAACACTCCGAATTTGAGGAGGCCTTTACCCAGGGTTCAAACATAGCGGGCGTCAGTGCTGAAATGGAGCGTTGCCTGGACCTCGTCGGTAGCGCCGGGCTGGTCGACATGCTTCCGCTGGAGCCTACAAAAGTGCTCATTCGGCGAACGAATGGAATGACGTTAGAATCTGATTTTTATCAATACGACCTTGAAACAGGAAAAATGAAACTGGTGTTGCGCTCTGGCAAGCGTGAACGTCCGGGACTGTTCGATTCCCGCGATGGCACCCTGCTGGTCAGAAGCGAGATCGAGGCCAAAGGCAGTAAGGACTACGAGCAACGTATCGAAATCCTTAACAAAGAGACCGGCGAATTCGAAGTCCACGACAAACTTACAACCATGCTGACAGATCGCTATACAATCAGGATAGTGGGTACCGATGACGACACCGGAAACTACTATATTCTGACCGACCAGTTTTCCGATCAGGTCCAGGCCTGGGCATATGATCCAATAGCACGCAAATATGGTGACGAACCCCTGGTTGCTCACCCGAAGTTTTCCATCGGCGGACTTGTTTTTGGTAACCAGAAAAGTAATTTCAACAAGCTGCTCGGATACACGGTTAGCGGCCCGACCAGGGAGACGACGTATGTAGATGCGGATATGCGCTCGATCCATGAAGGGCTTAAGTTGGCGTACAAGGGACTGCACGTGTCTATTACGGATTATAACGACGGATTGTCACGCGTCCTGTTCCGGACAGAAAGTGGCAGTCAGCCACCTACCTATCACTTGCTGGTCGATCGCAAGCAGGTAAAAACCCTTGGAAATGAACGTGACTGGATTGATAGCAAGGACATAGGTAAACAAAAATGGGTGACTTACACGGCCAGAGATGGTTTGAAGATTCCCGCCATTCTGGACCTGCCGGCAGGCTGGACTAAGGCCGACGGTCCGTTACCGACGGTTGTCCAACCCCATGGCGGACCATGGGCCCGTGATTACACAGGTTGGGATGGCTCCGGCTGGGTACCGTTCCTGACCTCACGTGGTTTCGCGGTGTTGCGCCCTCAGTACCGCGGTAGTAGCGGCCTTGGTCGGAAACTCTGGATGGCAGGTGACAATGAGTGGGGTATGGCGATGCAGGATGACCTCGACGACGGCGTCAAGTACCTGGTCGAGAAGGGTATTGGTGATCCCCAGAAGATGGTTATTTTCGGTTACTCCTATGGCGGTTTCGCTGCGATCGCCGCCACGGTCAGGCCCGACACGCCCTTTAAGTGTGCCATCGCCGGCGCACCGGTTTCTGACCTCAACAAGCTCGGCAACACCTGGAGCGAGAACCGTCTACAACGACTGCTCCAGGGAAACACCGTTGACGGTATGAACCCGATGGAAAACACAGAGAAGGCCAAAATTCCGATCCTTCTGTATGTAGGTGATCGTGATGTACGCACGCCTTCCTGGCATGCGAAGAATTTCTACGACAAGGTGAAAGATCGTGTGCCGGCGAAATTTGTGCTGATCGATGATATGCCACATCAATTGCCCTGGTATTACGATCACCACATGCAGACGCTCAAATTGATTGAGGGCTTCATGGGCTCTGAATGCGGTTTGACCCATCTCTGAACACGTTCTAAATAAATCATGCTGTGATATGATTTTTTTATGGTTTCATTCAGACAGGACAACGGACTTGGAACGCAGCCGGCTCTACGTCGGCTGCACGAAGTCCAGGAAGAAATCTATCGACAGTTGCACCTGTTGATCCCCGATGACTTTGCTTTTCATGACTCGCTGGTTTCGCGTGTTTTCGGCTCGCCCGACTTGCGGATGGAGATATTGGAACGGCACAACTACACCAGCTTCCTGAGATTGACTTACGAGTTCACCGAGGACGAACAGAGAAGTTACGCGCCGGACGCCCATATCCGGTTTTACCATGATGCGCATATTGCCGAAGCCACCTCGTTCGAC
>CAYUBS010000199.1:0-3855 GCA_964443145.1 uncultured Wenzhouxiangellaceae bacterium
AAGACGTCCCTGAGCAAGGCAGCCGGTCTGCCCAGAATGGTAGATATTTCTCGCGCGATACGGAACATGCCGGCCGCTGCAGGGCCCAGCAGATTACCGGCAAGCAAAGTCGATACCTGCTTGGGAATCAGGTCAAGATTGGTCTGCCAGTAGATGACACCGATAAAGCTCCAGAACTCGCGATCATGCTCGCGGATTTCCCGCAATCTGAAGCCCTGAAAAAAGGGCGTGCTGAGGTGCTCTTTGAGCTCCACCAGGCCACGCAGGAACATGTAAATATTGCCGGCACAATAGGCGAAGCCCCAGGCCAGCAGGAACGCAAACATGCCTCCATCGAACATCCACGCCAGGCTAACCAGCAGTAGACGGACCGCCGGCTGTACAGTGAATTGCACACCCAAAGCATCGAACCGGTCGTACAGGCGCAAGATGCCACTGGTGGTGTTGACGCAGGTGGTCAGCAATATCAGTACGTAAAACCAGGCCCATTGGGTTAACTGGTCATCCCAATGAAGAAACTGCGCAGCCAGTGGCACGGCCGCGACCCCGATCAGGGCGGCCAGCAGGCTGGAGCCAAAATCAATCGTCATGGAAGTACGCAACAGGCTTTTTAGCCCTGTTTCATTTCCATCTTCCTGCAGCGGCACACCAAAACGGACGATGGCCTCGAAGGTGCGAAAATTGAGAAATCCTTTGACCACCTTGACGTAGGTGTGCAACAGGATGATCAGGCCAAATTGCGCTACCGGAAGGGCATGGGCCGCCAGGGCGATAGACGCCACAGACAACAGGCCGGCGATGCCGCGTCCCCGCAGCACCTTGCCAAAGTTTATCGCGACTCGTTTGAACATCGGGGAGTACGGCGGTTAACCCGTATACGCACCGCGGGTTCCACCAAACACTTTAAAAGATGCGGCATGGGGTCCGTTGGCGACATTGTCCTCGCTTAACCAGGAGGTCAGCGGGCCGCTGGTAACGCGTGCATAGACACCCTGCAGCAGACGAACCAACAGGATTCCAAGGCAAATCACCAGCCAGCCAACAACGCCGATGAAACCCCAGTCCGGCCGGCCGATCAGTGCGCTAGCCGTGAGAATAATCAAGCAGGGATTGCGGCGCGAAACAATCAACCTGAACCAGGCGTCAAAGGGCTTCCAGGTCCAGACATTGGGGCCGCCCAGAAACGGGAATACACCCTCAATCATCCGCCCGGCAACATAAGCGATTACTACGATCCAGCACAACTGGTATAAATCAAAACCCAGGACCGGTTGCATTCCAGCCAGCGAAATCCCCCAGTAGACATACCAGAACGGCGGATGAAACAGGTCGATGCCATGATCGAAAAGGTCGCCAAACTTGCTGGACTGTATGGTGACCCTGGCCAGTTTTCCATCAACCGTATCCAGAAAAGTCATGATCCAGCCTGCCAACAGGCCGGTTAAATAATAGCCCTGGTCAAACAGATAACAGGCCGCCAGGACCAGCACGAAACCGATGCTTGTCACCTGATTCGGTGATGCCCCGATTTTTGCGCAATAGTGGACCACCCGGCGCGCCGGTTTTGGCCAGAGAAACTTGGTAACCAGGTCAGTAATTCCCCTGTACGAGTTGCCGTACAGAATATTTTCCAGCTCTTCCTGGCGTTCCGCAGTAATGTGTTCGAGCAGGGGTGGCCGGGCAAAGCGGAGTTTTTGATCGAAGGCGGGCAAGTCTGTCATTTCGAGGCGTTGTACGCCATCAGGAAGCTCTGTCGAATCCGGAGCGGCCATATAAGCCGCAGCATCCGCAGCGGACGCGGCGCTGACAAACGCAACAGCCGGTTGGCTATTGGACGCACAATGGAGTATCGATTCAGGCCGTTCCATCAACTCTCTAAACGTGCGAATCTCTAACAGGTAGTTGCCGTCAAGCAGCAAAACCTTCCCATCAGCAGGCAAGTCTGAAACATTCTCGAACCACTCAAGCCCGCCCATTTCCCGCATTTGGCGGTGCAGGCGTTCCTTCGAACTCAGGTGCCAGAGTTTGACCGGGGAGTCATTTAGTATGAGCACAAATAGCGCCATATAGTTATTCGCTTGCCTCTTATGTTTTTGCTTTAGATGCAGATATACGGATCAACTATCGCATGGATTCCAACATCCCTCAAATTACTTGTCATCTTCCTGTTTCAGGACTGTGAGGAATTCACCGTTATCTACAGTTAAACCGCATTCTATATTTGCAGCCTATCCCTTGCTTGGCCATTCCGGACAGGTAGTTGACCCTTTCACTTCGTACCAACTAAAGGTAAATTGCCCCTATGCTAATTGATCTGAATGAAGCCTCCGCACCTGCGCAACTTGAAACCGATGTCTGCGTCGTCGGCGGCGGCGCAGCAGGGGTTGCCCTGGCGCGCAACCTGTCTCAACGTGGACACGATGTCTGCCTGCTCGAAGCGGGCGGCATGGATTTCGAACAGACCACACAAGACCTGTGTTTGGGCGACAGCGTGGGAATGGAGTACTACGAACTGGAGCATTCCCGCCTGCGATTCTTCGGTGGCACCACCAATATCTGGGGCGGGCGTTCAATCCCCCTGGATCGTTTCGATTTTGAAAAGCGCGATTGGGTGCCCCACAGTGGCTGGCCGATAACGCTGGATGACCTGCAGAGCTACTACAAAATTGCTCATGACTCGCTGGAACTGGGCGAATATGACTACAGCGCAGACATGTGGGAGAAGCTTCAGCAGACTCCGCTGAAATTTGATCCCGAGGAGGTCGCCCACCTGTTCTGGCGTTTTGACCTTAAAAAAGAGCGCTTTAACAACCAGCAGGTCGATGACTTACTGGCGGCGAAGAATGTCCGGATCGTGTTGCACGCCAATGTGGTGCGGGTGCAGGCGGGTGAAACGGCCCAGGATATCAATCACCTCGTCGTCCGAACCCTGGGAGGACACCAGGTTATCGTGCAGGCGAAACACTTTGTCCTGGCCTGTGGCGCCATTGAAAATGCCCGTCTGCTGCTGTTGTCCGACGATACGGAAAGCAATGGTGTTGGCAATTCGAAAGACCAGGTTGGCCGGTATTTCATGGAACACCCACACGGGCGAATCGGGCATATTTCGACCAAAGACCCCGCCTGGTTCTGGGCCCACTACCGTAAACGGCATCCGCGCTCAGGTCCGCCGATAGCGCCGGCCCTGGTTGCACCGGAAGCTCTGCAACGCAGTAAAAAAATCCTTAACAGCGCTGCCACCTTAAAGCTTCAGCGGGACCCAAAGCTTGGAGTGGGCATCAGCAAGAAGGTTTACCTGAATCTCAAACACGACCTGAACGCAACGAAAGGAAATCGCAGAGCCTGGCATGTCTATCGCGGCGTGATGGGCTGGCTGCAGAAACGCGTGCCGGTATCGCTCGCCAGGGCCACCGCCCGGGCCAGGAAAATGGACCTGTACGTGATGTCCCGTGCTGAACAGGCACCCAATCCTGACAGCCGCGTCATACTTTCCAGTGAACTTGATTCACTGGGCTGCCGCCGTGGTGATCTGAACTGGCAACTGTCGGAACTGGACAAGCGAACCGCCCTGGAATTTGCCCGCGCGATCGGGCGGGAATTTGAACGGCTCGGCCTGGGGTCACTCAGCACCATGCCGTGGCTGGAAGACGGCACAGCCGAATGGCCGGTCGACCCCACGGTGGGCAATCACCCGATTGGCGGCTACCACCACATGGGTACGACTCGCATGAGCGAGTCAGCGGCAACCGGGGTTGTAGACAAAAACTGTACCGTGCACGGCTATGCCAACCTGCACATAGCCGGTAGCTCCGTATTCACCACCGGTGGCTGGGCCAACCCCACACTGACCATACT
>CAYUBS010000200.1:0-3854 GCA_964443145.1 uncultured Wenzhouxiangellaceae bacterium
GTCACCAATGAAATGTTCTTTATCGCCGCCAAGACCCTGGCGCACATGGTTACCGAGGAAGAACTGGCCGCCGGTACAATTTATCCCGATCTCGGCAAGATCCGACAAATCTCACTGGCGATCGCAGCTGCAGTTTGCAGGCTGGCCTGGGACGAGGGTTTAGCAAGCTACCCGGAACCGGATGACATCCGGGAGTATGTGCGCGATTGCATGTACCACCCGGATTACCGTCCTTACATTGCTGCCTGAAAGACTGTTATATTAGATATTTGTAACTTACAAACGCTGTTTACTAAAGAGGAAAACGGAATTATGGCCATTGCACCCACACTGATGAACTACCTCAAGACAGCCGGAATCAGCTATGACCTGATTGAGCACGCGCATTCTGCAACCGCGAGGGGATCGGCCCGTACTGCAGATCTTCCGGCACACCAGGTCGCCAAGGCCGTCGTCTTGCGTGATGACGCAGGTTACGTACTCAGTGTTCTGCCATCCAATCACACACTTGAAATCGACTGGGTCAATGAAGAGCTCAACCGGAGCCTGGTCAAGGCTACCGAAGCGGAATTCGCGGAGTTATTTGTCGACTGTGAACCCGGAGCCGTACCCGCCTTCGGCGAAGCATACGGCATCCAGGTAATCTGGGATGATGACCTCCAGTACACCGCAGATGTCTATATCGAAGCGGGCGATCACGAACACCTGATCTGGCTTGACCGCAGGGACTTCAAAAAGCTAATGTCTTCACTCCCCCACACGATCATCAGTAAAGACAGCGAGATTGGGAACTGGAAATACTGAAGCGTTCAGGCGGGTGCCGGGATAACCTCCAGGAAGCCACCGGGACAGACTTCAATACATTTTCCGCACTCTTTGCAACTGTCGAGGTTGAGTGAAAAATATCTCCCCGGGCCGGGTGATTCAAGCCGGGTGAAACACCCCGATGTGCAGTACATGTAACACTGCTCACAGCCGGAACATAAGCCGCAGGAAAAGCATCGGTCGACCTCCGCCAGGAACTGGCTCTCGGTGATCGTTCCTGTGATTTCTCCCTTGTCTGCGGCAAGCCGCGCCTCACCCGACAGTTTGGCCGGTTGAGCTGCTGCACACATATCCTTGCTGGCAAGCAATAGCTGTTCAGAATCGATGGCCTGTAACCCAGTGTCTTTGTCACCCTCCAGATCTGTGCCAGACAGCCTGCGATTCAATTGCTCCGCCGCCAGCCGGCCCTGCATGATCGCGTCACCGGCAATGCCTGCACCGGTGGCATCACCACCTGCGAGAAGCACGTCACTTCCACTGTCTTCAGGATGGCCAAGCAGCCAGTCTCCTTTGTGCTCAGCCGATTCCAGGCCCTCCAGGGCGGGGATTTGTGAAACTGCAGTAATGACCGAATCTGCGGTCAACCAACATTCTGTGCCGGAAACAGGAACCGGCCGCCGTCTTCCTGAAGAATCCAGCTTACCCAGAGCCATCCGGCACAGTTGAACCCCAATCAACTTGCCGTCTTCATTTCTTTCAATCTTTGCCGGCGCAGCCAGCAGCACTAATTGAACACCCTCTTCAATAGCTTCTTCGATTTCGCCCGGAAATGCCGGCATTTCCTCACGGCTGCGTCGATAAATAATCGTAACTTCTGAGCCAGCACGCCTCGCGCAACGCGCCGCATCAACTGCAGTATTTCCGCCGCCGACCACAATGACCCGAGAACCGAGGTTGATCTTTTCGCCACAATTGATCCGGCGCAGGTATTCGCTTCCGGTCAGGACTGACGGGCCATCTGCACCCGAAATACTGAGATCACAGCCTTTTTGTGCACCGACTCCCAGGTACAGGCTGTCGTGCCTGGCATGCAAATCCGCCAGGCTGACGTCCACGCCAATTTTGCAGTTCAGTTCCAGCTCAATACCCAGGTCGAGGATTTTTTCTATTTCAGCGTCCAGCACTTCCTGCGGCAGGCGAAAATCCGGTACGCCGTAGCGAAGCATCCCACCGGCCTTTTCACGGGCGTCGTAGACCGACACGCGATAGCCACGGCGGGACATCTGGTAAGCAAAGGAGAGTCCTGATGGTCCAGCGCCGACGACACCTATCCACTCTGTCATCTCTGAGCCCTGGAGACGGGGAAGCGCCAAGCCATTCTGAATCGCATGGTCACCCAGAAATCGTTCCATGGCATTTATCGAAAGCGGTTCGTCGAGATCCGAGCGATTGCAGTGATCTTCACAGGGATGAGGACAAATACGGCCCAGGGTAGCCGGAAACGGGTTGACCTCCGCGATGACTCTCCATGCCTGTGAAAAGGCCTCATTCCGGGTAATACCCGTCTTTTTCCTCTGGGCCACCTTGCCAATCCAGCCCCGAATATCGCCACAATTTGCACAACCGGCCTGGCAGGGCGCGGCTTTTTCAACCTGTACCGGCCGAAATACGGGTGTTATCCGGGCAGTGTGCCCAGCTGCCGCTTCCGACTTGTTGCTTCCAATTTTCACAGATGGGTCTTCTTATGCCGGGCAATCTCATCGTCAAGTTGCCTTATGCGATGAGACATGGTTTTGAGCAGGTTTACGGCTAATAGAGGATCCTCCCGAATTCTTGTCAACAAGGCCCTTTTATCAATTTTCAAAACTCTTGCCTCGCCGGAGGCCCGAACAGATGCTGAACGTACTTCCTTCTCAAATACGGCCATCTCACCAAAGAAATCACCCGACTCAAGAAATGCCAGGTGTTGTTCACGGCCCTTCCGGGATTCCTGAACTACTTCCACACGTCCGCCCTGAACAACGAACATGCTGTCTCCGCTGTGGCCCTGTTCGACAATGCATTCACCATCACCATAGATTCTGCCCAGCGCGCCTCTTACCATGATCAGACAACCCTCGTTTTCGGCCGGGAATTTTTCCTACCTGGCAGGACGGTGGAAAAAAGACTCAACACGAAGTTGTAGATGAACCCCGGGTGTAGCGTGCCGCGAAACATTTCCAGGTAGGGCGCACTGCCGGTAAACATATTCCACAGCAACGAACTCATATGTGGCTTCGCACCCACCTTACTTTGCTCTTTTTGCGCCATTTTGAGCATGGCTTTTCTGGTTAGCCGGGAATTTTTCATGATGGCATTGCTTGCAAACATGACCTTACCCACCCGGTTATCGTTCACGATATTCCTGCAGGTTGGCCAGTAATGTTTTTCGAAGTCCCTTGAGGACACACCGTTAAAAATGGCCGCAGTCGCGGCCGCCTTCCCTGTTCTGAAAGCAGCGCCAATTCCGTCCTTGTATAAGCGTGTGATTCCGCTATCGCCGATCATCACGACACGATCGCCGTAAGGCCTTTTTCGCGCACCCAGGTTAATCAGTGGGGAACAACTGCACACACAGGGTGTAGTTCCCGTTGGGAATGTTCGCCGGACGACCGGGTCATTCAGGAAGGTGTGGACCAATTCCTGATCGATGTCTTCGCCAACCATGACGACGGTAACAAACTGCCCCTTTGGAATGATGGCCGCGAACTCGAATCGAGGTATCGAAAGGAGAAACACATGAACGGCCTGGCCCAGGGTGGCAAGAATTTCTTCCCGCGTTGAGTGAAACTCGCAAATATAGCCGCGGGTCGTTTTGGGTGGCTCAAAGTCCCCCGGAAGATCATCCAGCATGTTGATGAGATTGCTGTTTACACCAGAGGCCACCGCGACCAGATCATACGACTCCTGTGTGCCATCAGAACAGTGTAGAAATGGCATTCCTTCCCGCTGTTTCACACCGGTAATCAGTTTGCGAACAATCGTGGCGCCCTGGCCTGTTGCCCTGGCCTGGAGAAAGTCGTCGAAACTTTCCAGCTCCGCATCGCCAC
>CAYUBS010000201.1:0-3779 GCA_964443145.1 uncultured Wenzhouxiangellaceae bacterium
TGATTGAAAGATAAGTAGCACCCGTTCCGGTCTTGTGTAGTAACTGATCGCAAGGAGAACGGCATGAACGCATTACAAAACAACGCCCACTGGTTACTGCGTATCGCGCTCGCCAGCGTGTTTCTGTTTCATGGTTTTGGCAAGGTCACCAACTTATCGGGATTTTCCGAAATGATGGGCCTGCCGATCCTGCTTGCCGGCCTGGTCACCTTCGCCGAAGTGGCGGGCGGCCTTGGCATCCTCATCGGCGGATTCGGCAAAGAGCTCATCACCCGCCTGGCGGCACTGGCCATGATCCCGGTTCTGCTTGGCGCTATCGTTATGGTGCACGGTCCGCGCTGGAACTTTGTACCGGCCGAGGGCTACCCGATGGGCGGTATGGAGTTCCAGGTGGTTTTAGCGCTAATCGCCACCTACTTTCTGATCGTGGGTAATGCGCAGCCGGCCAAAGCCGCATAGGCAACTCATATGAGCCGCAAATATATTCAAATCAGACACTCCGCGTCTGACACCCTGATCGCGGAAGGGCCGCTGGGCTGGGGCATTACGCCATTCGAGGGGAACTACTACATCAGCAGCAAATATCTGCGCACGGACGGGTTTCGAGTAAACTGGTTGCCCGGCTTATGTGTTTACAAGTTTCTTTATGTCTGGATGAATTTTGCTCCCCCGGACGGCACGGTTGCCCGGAATCTTGGCTGGAAGTACTGGCTGCCCAATCCACTGCTGCCGTTTATATGGTTTCGGGTAGCGGTGCCAGGGGCTCATCCGGAGATTAGCGTAAAGAGATATGAGAAAGTTGACTGATGATTAGAGGCCGCCGTTGAAAGCCCCCAGAAATTCAATCATCACCCTGCTGGTGTTCCTGTTATTGCTGATCGCCTGCACGGCGGTGGGATACTGGCTGATTTTCAGACTGGGCAGGGCAACGCCGATCATGCTGGCGGTTGGGGTGGCAACAATTCTGACCTGCCTCATCAGGAACAGAAAACTGGCGTCACTGGGCTGGGGCTGGGGAAGCTGGCGCTATCAATGGTTGAGTTACCTGGTGCCGCTGATCATTGCCCTGGTGGCTTATTTACTCATCTGGGTTGCGGGTTTTGGTGAGTGGTTTAATCCGGCTTTTATTCTGGAACAGAAAGCCGACTACAACCTGGCTGAGTGGGGCACTGGTGGAATAATCGCTTTTCACTTTCTGCTGACTGCAACCTACAGCTTTGTTCTTTCACTACCTGCAGCCCTGGGTGAAGAAATGGGGTGGCGGGGATTCCTGGTGCCGGAACTGGCGAAGTTCATGTCCTTTACCAACGTTGCGCTTATCAGCGGGTTGATCTGGTCGGCATGGCACTGGCCACTTATCCTGATGGGATTCTATGGCGCTGAAGGCACGCCGCTGTCCTACCAACTGTTCTTTTTTACGCTGTTCCTCGTCTCTAACTCGGTGACAATGACCTACTTGCGATTCAAGACGGACAGCCTCTGGACGGCGGTCATCTTTCATGCCAGCGGTAACGTTTTCATACAGAAGTTTTTTGCGCCGATGACGCTGGCCAACGAAAGTTCAGCCTGGTATACCGATGAATTTGGCGCCATACCGGCACTGATAGCCCTGGTTATCGCGATCTATTTCTGGCAAAAAGGTAAAGCAGAGTTCAAAGTGTTACCCAGATGAGTGAAAGCTGGAAATTCAAGGTAGAAGGGCGTGTCCAGGGTGTCTGGTTCAGGGAATCCACACTGCGGCAGGCTAAACTACTGGGGCTGTGTGGTCACGCCATCAACTGCCCCGACGGCAGCGTCGAGGTTTTGGCCTGCGGCGAAGCCGAATCCATAAAGGTACTGGCTGAATGGCTGAAGCAAGGCCCTCCCATGGCGGAGGTGAAGTCCGTCTGCCATGTGCCATTTGCAGGGATTTGTCCGGATCGGTTCACGACCGACTGATATCAGCCTAATCCGCTCCAATTTTGATAAAACGGGCATTACGAATCGAGAAGGAAACCGGCTCAAACTGATCCAGAAAAAGAAATCCAGTGACCACATTTAGCTTGCTGAGGTCAGCGTTTTCAAACCGGGCAAGATCAATTTCATAGGTCTGCCACTGATCCGTTAAAACCAGTTTGATATTGGTTTGGCTGCCATCATCCGGATCGTCTTTATCCTTCATGTGGACGAGAATGCTTTCTCCGCCCAGGTCACCCTTCAACTCGAGTTGCAGCGTGTCATACATGGAAAAATCCCGGAACGGCCTGCCAAGGTCTGAATCGTTGACTGAAAACCAGATCGCGGCCCAGCTTTCGAGTTCCGTATCGGGCACACCACCCGGATACGAAAGACGCAAAGCACTACCTGTGCGCTCCATTGACCCCGGATTGAATTCTTGCCCCTGATGATTGGAACCCGCGAAGTAAAAGCCGTAGTTGTCAAACGAAATGGCGCCATTGACGACCAGGTCTGCTTTTCCAATTTCCCGGGTATCGCCGGCATAACTCGGAAGATTATTCTCCTTCGGACCAAAATTTGATCGTCCCGACCCGACCATTTGCACAAAAGCATGACCCAGCGCGAGGGCTTTCTCATATTCCTGCAGGATAAAGAAAGATGCGTATTGAGCGTTGAACAGCATACGCACGGATGGTCCGCGAATCACCTCCCGATAATAGGGCTGCAATTCCTGAAATCGCTCCGGTGACAAAGCATCGGGAAGAGTAAAAGCAAAGTCTTCTACATCTTTCAACAAGCTCTGCTCAAACCGGATACCAAAAGGCTTGATTAATTCACTATATTCCGATTCACGGTACTGAATATTACCAAGCGCATCGTAATAGTCCGACAAAAGCCGCTCGATATCCTTTCCTTGTAATCGATCGAGTACGCCGGAATTTTTCAGGGCTTCATAGCCGCTGGTATCCGGGATGAAATGCAGGGTCTGCCTGGCGAAATATACGCTGCGATTGAAAAAATACACATCATCGACGTCGTACGGACTGGATTTGTTAATTACCGTGTCAACCCGGGTACGGGTGAGCAGGTTCTCCTGGCG
This sequence comes from uncultured Wenzhouxiangellaceae bacterium, assembly GCA_964443145.1. Taxonomy (GTDB): domain Bacteria; phylum Pseudomonadota; class Gammaproteobacteria; order Xanthomonadales; family SZUA-36; genus JAHEFT01. Next base: position 3,038 of record CAYUBS010000201.1, read on the forward strand.
CCTTTCCCGGAGTTCCTCGAGTTCTTTAATGTCGGACTGCAGGTTGCGCGCAATGCTGTTCAGGTAGGAATCCAGCGTGGCGGCTTCCTCGCGATCGTCATTCCAGTTGTCGATTTGAAGCGCAATCAGAATGCCGATCACCACCAGCAGAATTTCACCGATTACATAACCCAAATACCGGCCCATACGGTGATTCTTCAAGGCTTCACTTCTGCTTTTACCAAATATCCGGAACATGGAAGCGGAGTATAGCTGGTAGGGCCGGACCTCACTACAGAAAGCGCGACCAGACCGGCCTTGATATCAGCATGGCCAGGAACATCGCCGCCGGCCCCCACTTTTTCTTACTCGACAGAAATTTGTACTGCGCCTTGATAAAAGGTGCACTCAGGAACGCGTCGGCCAGTTCAACCGACTCGCGGGCATTCACAGCCTTGAGTTCATCGCGTTCGCTGCCGCCACGAAAGCTGCGCTGTGCTCCCTCGTTGATCCATTCCCGGGCAATCCGGTGGGCCTCGTCGGCCAGCTGATCATGTGGAACGGCCCACTGGATCAGTCCAGCTTCGAGCGCTTCTTCAGCGCTCGGACGCCAACCCTCCTTACCCAGCATTCTTTCGGCATTTTCCTCGCCCATCAATCGCGCAAAGTGCACGCTCGAGCAGCCTTCCGGGGTTATTCCCAGGGCTCCAAATGGCGTTGAGAAGGTAGCCTTTTCCGAAGCAATGATGCCGTCACAAAGCGT
>CAYUBS010000202.1:0-3690 GCA_964443145.1 uncultured Wenzhouxiangellaceae bacterium
AACCGCAAAGACCTGGCCCACGTTTCCAAGGCCACTGAAGCCGCTTTTGCCCTCGGACACGAGGTGGGCGATATCGCGATTGAGCTTTATGGCGGGGACCAGGGCACTTTCATCGAGTACAACGGCGGTAATTTCACGGCCGCGCTGGCCAAGACCCAACAACTGATGACCTCGATGTTTCGCAAGCCCATCTTCGAGGCCACGCTGCAGCATGGCGGTGTGCTGGTCCGCGAAGACGTGTTGTTGCCGGTTGATGATGACAGCGGGCAGAGCTGGCGGATCGTGGAAATCAAAGCCTCTACCAAGGTCAAGCCCGTGTATAAGCACGACTGCGCGGTGCAGGCCTGGGTGCACACGGGGGCGGGTTACCCGTTGAGCAGCATTTCACTGGGGCACATCAACAACCAGTTCCAGTACGCGGGTGATGGTAACTACCAGGGCCTGTTCATCGAGCAGGACCTGAGCGAACAGGTGTTTAAGCTGTTACCCGAGGTGCCGATCTGGGTGGAGAAGGCTGGCGAGGCGGTAGCGGGGCCGATGCCCGATGTCCCGGTGGGGCAGCACTGCACCCAGCCGTACGCGTGCCCGTTCATTCATTACTGCTGGCCCAATGATTCGCGCTACCCGATCGCCGGACTGGCCGGCAGCAAAAAGAAACTCGGTGTCTGGGTGATGGACGGTTACTGTGATATTTGTGATGTGCCGGCCTCGGAAATCACCAGTGAAACCCAGTTACGTATTCATCGCGTGACGATGGAGGGCGTGCCGGAATTGCTCCCCGGCGCCCAGGCTTTTGTCGAGTCATTGGCTTATCCGCGCTTTTACCTGGATTTCGAAACGGTGGGCCCGGCCATTCCGATCTGGGCGGGCACCCGGCCCTACCAGGCGATGCCGTTCCAGTGGTCCTGCCACATTGAGCGCGCGCCAGGCGTAATGGAGCACGCGGAATTCCTCGACCTGTCCGGCGAGCCGCCGATGCGCGCCCTGGCCGGGCAGATGATCACGGACCTGGAGACCGAAGGCCCGGTGTTGATGTACACAGCTTATGAACGCCGCGTAATCAACGGCCTGGCCGCGATGTTTCCTGATCTTGCCGGAGCGCTGCAGGCCATTGTTGACCGTCTGGTCGACCTGAAACCGGTTACCAAGGACAACTACTACCACCCGGATATGCTCGGCTCCTGGTCGATCAAGGCGGTGCTGCCCACCATCGCGCCGGATATGGACTATGCAAAGCTCGAAGGTATCCAGGAAGGGATGGGTGCCTCAGCGGCTTACCTGGAGGCGATTGATCCTGAAACCGGCACTGCAAGGAAGGCGGAGATTCGTGGGGAACTGCTGAAGTACTGCAAGCATGATACGGAGGCGATGGTGCGGTTGGTGGGGTATTTTGCGAAGAACTAACGGGGTCTTTCCCTACCCATTAGCAAGCCAATTACCGCTTCCGGATGCGGCTCCGGGCATTCAAAATTTTCAAAGCTATTGCTACGATGGTTTTGGGACAAAAACGGGGTGGATTTCGAATGGGATGCAAAGAAGGCAAGTTCGAGCCTGAGAAAACACCGTGTGTCGTTTTACGAGGCACTTGAAGTATTCAACGATGAACTGGCAGTTACTGTACCGGATCCTGACCACTCAGAAAATGAGCACCGTTACCTGGCGTTCGGCGTTACTTCCGCTTATCGCTGCTTGGTTGTATCGTATACTGAACATGAGGACACGATTCGTATCATCTCAGCCCGAACAATGACGCCTCGTGAACGCAAAGCCTATGAACAGTAACAAAGATCAATTGCGCGAAGAATATTCCGAAAGACTCATCAAGTCAGGTGAGCGCGGAAAACACGTCAAGCGCTTCCGTGAAGGAACAAACATGGTTTTGATCGCCCCCGATTTGCATGAGTTTTTTCCCGACTCTGAGGCGGTCAATAAGGCGCTTCGCGAGTATCTTGAGCAGCACCAAACCAACCCTTAGGGTAACGATAAACTGGGTTAGCTAACGGACTGTCTGCTGGCTTCGAACCCTGCTGAAGCGTTTCCGCGGGAACGTCGTTTTTTCTATTAGTTGAAACCTTGGCTTCTCGCAGGGGAATATTCTTACGGAATCAAGGTAATTCTCCCATTATTGCAGCAAGCAATGTGACCAATAATCGCTTGGAGGGTGGCGCTGTTGTTGACCAGCTTGCCACTAAGGTAATGGGGAGAGTGTCAGCCTTGGGGTAAACTATGAGAATGAGTAACTTATCGAACTCGCTATGGAGCGTTACCAGCAACTAGCTTCGGGATCAGTAAGCCCCATTGGCCAAACGGAGTTTCTGCGCCGCACCCGCCGCGGCAAATTTAATCCTCAACTTGCGGGCGTTTAACAAATACAGCTGCTGAGTAGCCAACGTTTCCGCGGAAACGTCATTACGATCCCCATGGGTTAGCTCACCCTGACCCCGTCATCACAATACACCGGTCGAGAATTTCCCGCTTCACGCCCTGTGAATCACCCATCGTTTCGTAAAATTCGTCCATGTACACGGCAAGGCGCTGGCGCACGCTTTCCTCCAGCGCCTGTTGATCTGCGACCAGGGCGTACAGTGTGTCGCGGGCCTGCAAAAATTCAGAAACGGAAGTCTCGACGTAGCGGTTGTTCACGCAGAATCCCTGGTAAAGGCGTTGCCGGACGTTGTCGATGCCCAGTCCCGTCTCCGGTCTCGCATAGGGCGTGTTGACGAATCCGGACATGTCGAAATCGAAAGGAATCGCCACCAGCGAACCGTCGTCGGTTCCGAACATCGCATGGTTGTGACAGCACTCGTCTTCCGAACCGAGGATCGCTGAAAAATCCGTATTGCCGATCAGATACTGGAACACCGAGGTCAGGTTCAGGTGGTCGGCCTGTATGGCCTCTACGCCGTCGGGAAAGATGTTCTGCCTTTGCATGCCCAGGCGATCGGCCAGGCGGTTTTCGTGTTCGATCAGGAACGCACTGCGCACCATGCGTGGTCTGCGATCCTCACTGTCTACGTAGGTGACCTCAAGCAGGCGCACCTGGAAACTCCGGTCGGTCATCACGTTGAGCATGCGGTAGGCCAGATATTCCCTCAGGACGCTTTGCTGGTACCGCCCGGAATCCTTGCAGTGCACGACCATCTTCAGTTTGTTCTGCTGGTCGAACAGCGTGCCCCCAACCTGGGATCGTTTAAAATTAAGGAACAGTGGAGGGAAGTCACAATTGGTATGACGGAACTTGCCACGGGCGCGAACCTGGAGGTCCAGTTCAATCGCCGCGCCATCCGGGCCCTTGAATGAAAAGCTGCCCGGGAATTCCCGGTCTTTCGGCCGTTCGTTCATCAACCGGCTGAACGGGGCAGTGATCTCCACGCGCAACGCTGCATGATCCTGGAAGAGCGGGTCGGGTGAGCCGGCTTCGGCTTCGAGTTCGGCAGTGGGCACGGCAAGAACCGTGAACAGGATCATTACAGTTACTCGAAAGCGCATCATATGCTACCTCTGAAATACCGACCAGCGGACTGGCGTCTATTGTACAAAATCCCATGTCCGTAACCAAAAGACAGTTTCTGCTGTCCACTGCCCGAACGCGGTGGGCGGTCTCGAGTTCTTCGAGCAGTCGAACATGGTCAGCGCCTGGCGCGGCGTTCGTCCCCAAGACGAGGTCACCCTGAGCCTGTTGCAGCAGCC
>CAYUBS010000203.1:0-3654 GCA_964443145.1 uncultured Wenzhouxiangellaceae bacterium
TCGCTGCAGACTCAATCACACACCTGGGCATAGCCTGGACTGCCAATAGCCTCAAGGGCAGAATTACAACGGGTCGGGGCGCGGCTCTCACAGGTGACTGGGGCTTCTATGCCTATCCTCATGGAAGCTACTCTATTCCCGATCCGGACAGTAACTGCCTACTACCCGGTGAATGCGGCGATGGCTGGCGTGGAATGGCTATGGATCAGTCGCTCGTCGCCATTGGTGGCTGGGTCAGCACCAATACGCCACCTGCCAAACTCGGGCTTTATCTGGGCAACTACCCCACTAACCCGATAGATTTTGGCGAGACCTGCGATCCACCGGATAGCGAAAATTGCTCGAACAACAGTGCTGTCAGCACTGCCAGCCAGTTCTGGGGCGTGATCGACACGGATGGATTTACCCAATTTGAATTTCGCGAACTTGAGGGCAAACTGGAAATTGATGGGGGTGACATCAAGTATATTTTTGCGGATGATTTCTGGTTTGCATTCGGAAGCAGCGATTTGATCATGCGTGATGGTTTCGAATAAAAAAATGAAATGTAGTGCGACCACGACCACGACCACGACCATGGCACGGCGACCCGGTCTGCCCACCCTGATGTTAGCAATTTTGCTGGCAGTCTCGATGGTGTCCTGCAATACCAGTGACCATCCACCACTCAAAGGCTACTTGTATTTTGGAGCTGGCAGCTACCTGGGAGCATTCAACCTGCAAACCGGTGACACCACGCCAATCACCAACCTTGGTGAGCTTGAATTGGATTTTGTGAGTGCATTTGATAACGACGAGTTATTGCTGTCGGTTTCGTCATCCAGTTCAGTGCGCAGCCGGGAGAGAATTCTGCGCTATGATCCGACACAGCAACGGACCAGGGAGTTCCTGCTCGGCTCTAACGCCCTCTACCTGCCGGAAAGTAGCATGTTGGTGTTTAACAGCAGTGGCCGGATACTGGCCGTGTCACGGAATGATGCTGAAGGTACGGAAAGGCTGATTCTTCATCCCGATCGCCGTCAGCTGATCACGATTGTGCCGATGAATGGCTCACAGCTATTGGTGGGAACGAAACAGGAAACCCGGCACATTATTCAGAACATCGATGTGGCAAGTGGTGAAGTGGAAACCCTGGATGATTTATCACTCCAATGCAGTTTGAAAGGCGCACTTTGGATCGCTGACCAGAACGCTGTGCTGTGCAAACCACCGCGAACTGTCGATGAGAATCCGTCATATCGGATGGTAAGTCTGCAGGGTCAGGTGGGGGCAAAGCTTAAATTGCCTGAGAATCAACAATTCCATGCCGTAACCTACCTGGCTGAGGAACGCATGGTTGTCTTCAATGAGACCTGGCGCGGCTGGATTGACGACTCTGCAAAACATGCAGTGTGGGTATATCATCTGGATTCGGGTGAAAGCCGCAAGTTGGCAGCCGACCAGTCACTGGGAAGGTCGGTTGTGTATCGGCGAACACAGTACTGAAGCTACACGCCAAACAATGACTTTACCGCCAGCGCCGACTGGATGGCGCTCTCGTGCAACCCGTTGTATAGATAAGCGCCCGCGTGATAGGTGTGGTTCCTGCCGTTGGCAGCTTTGATTTCATCAACAAAAGCTGCTGCCTCGGCAGTGTATAGCGGCGTGTGGTGCCGTTGCCGGTCCAGGATCTTTTGCGGGTCTATTCTGTCTTCCAGGTTGTAGGCCAGGAAATAGTGCGTGTCATGGTCTTCCGGCAGCCCGCACAAGCGGTTGAGGTAGGCGTTGTAGCCTGCATCTGTGCCGCCCGCTTTCTCAAATACGTCAAATTCAGTGAAACCATGCGTCGCCCAGTTCGAATAAATGGATTCATCGGTGTGGATGACAGTTTCGGCAAAATTGGCTTTCCAGCCTGAAAACCAGAGACGCTCGTCATCGCCGGTGTCCGCCAGCAGGCTGAGCACCTGGTCAGGCGTCGTTGCGAACACCAGCTTGTCTGCCTGTATGACCCCATCGGAGCACTCTACCCGGACGCCGCTTGTGTTGCGCGATACGGAGACGATGGACTGTCCGGTTCTCACGTCCAGGTTGCTGCCGGCCTGGTTGATGATCTCCTCAATATAGCGGTAGACCCCACCCTTGAGCCGGATCCACTCGGTGCCGATGAAACCCTGCTTCAGCGTGGGAATCGCGATTCTGGCGGGAAAATCATCGATCTGCGCGTAGGGGATGGAGTAGCCGTACATCAGCAGCATTTTCACCCAGCGTGACATGATGTCCTGGCCGAGAAAGGCTGTGATTGAATTTCCCGGATTCGATTGCGCTTTGTGCATGCGTATAAGAATGGGGATCAGGTGACGTACTGCCCGGGCAAGATTCAGGTATTGCAGTGCCTGCGTCGCTGCGGGGCGTTGCTGGCCCTGTATGGCGCCGGGCATGTGAAAACTGAGGCCATTTTCCAGGTAAAGGCCTGAGGATCCACCGGGGAAATACTCCAGTTCCAGCCCCAACTCCGTGACCAGGTCGCGCAGGCCAGGGCTGTGCTTACGGTGAAATTCAATCACGCCGTTGTCGAGGATTAGACCGGCAGGCAGGTTTTCCGTTTCTACATTTCTGTTCAATGTGCGAATATTACCGCCGAGCAAAGGTTGCTTTTCGAGTACAGTCACCCGGTGGGTGCGGGCAAGATAGTGGGCGGTCGCCATTCCGGCGGCGCCGCCGCCAATCACTACGATATGCATTTGCTAAACAATGTATCCATATGAGCAGAAATCTTCATGAACAACACAGATAATAACGTGGATTTCCTTGTGGTGGGGAGTGGTATCGCCGGCCTGGTGTTTGCGGCATTGATGGCGCATGCGGGTAAGAAGGTCGTGGTGCTGGAAGCACACGAACACGCTGGTGGATACGGGCATACTTTCTCGATGGGAAGATCAGCCAAATTCAATGCCCAACTGCATTACGTCTGGAACTGCGGTGAAGGCCAGACCGTACACAATGTTCTCAAGAAATTACAACTCGAAAAAAAGGTCACCTTCGAAGCCATGGATCCGGACGGCTTTGACCATATGGTCATACCCGGATACAACCTTAAAATCCCGGCCAGTTCCGAAGAGCTTGTTCGTCGCCTTGCCACATTGTTTCCTGAGCACAGGGTAGCGATACAGGGGTTTATAGACACCGTCAATAAAGTTTCCGTCGGCCTTGAAGTCCTGTCTTCGCGTCCGACCCTGGCAGGTCTGGCCCGGGATGGGCTCGATACCCTGCGGGCCATGACTTTTCGCAATGACAGTTTGCAGGATGTTTTTGACAAGTTTGATCTTCCTTTGCCTGCCCAGGCCCTGTTGGCATCCCAGTGGCCGGACTTTTTACTGCCCCCGGAGAAGTTGTCTTTTTATGCCTGGGTCATGCTGTTCACCGGTTATCAGCGGGGTGCGTTTTACCCGACGCGGCATTTTGAGTACGTCATCGACTCGCTGGCCGAAACCGTCACGGGCAACGGTGGCGAGGTGTTGCTTCAGCACGAGGTCACTGGATTTAAGGTCGAAGCCGGCGCGGTCAAGGGAGTGGAGGTCATGAACCTCGTAACAGGCCAATCGGCAACAAGGTCGGCTGGCGCGGTAATTTGCAACATGGACCCGCAGAAAGCAGCCGAAATGATTGGCCCCCAGC
>CAYUBS010000204.1:0-3614 GCA_964443145.1 uncultured Wenzhouxiangellaceae bacterium
TGCGTCCGTAGCGGTGGCCTGGTTTACATCGAGACGGCAAAAACCGAAGAGTTGATCACGCCCGGACCGGGCTGGGAAATCAGCCGCGAGAAGCGCCTGGGTGATGTGCAAATGCTGCTGCTGAAAAAAATTTGAAATTTATTGAAAGAAAATCATTCCCATTTGGGTCATCTATTATGCAGGCGTAATTCGCCTGTGTAGTAAGACTCCTCAGTCCCTGCTAAGGGCACCTCCCCGGTGCCCTTTTTTTTGTTCAAATAAAGTACAATGCTCCTTTGTTGACGCCATAGGCGATGATTGTATGACTCCCAACCGTATCGCGGTTTACCCCGGCACCTTTGATCCGATCACCAATGGCCATACGGACCTGGTGACGCGGGCGGCCAGGGTGTTTTCCAAGGTCGTCATTGCCATTGCTGAAAGCCCTCACAAAAAGCCTCTGTTCAGTCTGGAGGAGCGTATCGAGCTGGCGCGTAATGAGATGGCCAACCTCGAAAATGTTGAAGTGGTGGGATTCAGTAATCTGCTGGTGGAGTTTGTACAGCAGATTGGCGCCTCTGTAATCATTCGTGGTCTGCGCGCGGTATCGGATTTTGAGTATGAATTTCAGTTGGCCAGCATGAACCGCCATATCGCACCGTCGGTCGAAACACTTTTCCTGACTCCAGACGAGGATTACAGTTTTATTTCCTCGTCCCTGGTTAAGGAAGTCGCTCGTCTTAACGGCGATGTGTCGGAGTTTGTCTGCGAGGAAGTCCAGCAGGCTATGAGCAAGCGCTTTGCGGAACTGAGGTAGAACCTTGTCGCTCAAGATCACCGAAGAGTGCATCAATTGCGATGTCTGTGAGCCGGAATGCCCCAACGAGGCCATTTCGCAAGGCGTTGAATACTATGTCATCGACCCGCTGAAGTGCACCGAGTGCGTGGGTCATTTCGATACACCACAATGCGTCGAGGTTTGCCCGGTAGAGTGCATTCCCAAAGACGAAAGTAACGAGGAATCTGAGGAAAAACTGTGGGAAAAATACAGACGGCTGATCTCCCAGGCCAGTATCTGATCAAGAAGGGAACACAACGGGTAATTCTTTGCCTGTTTCTGGTTTTAACCAACACGGCGCTGTGGGCCGGCGACAAGCCCGGCAAGGCGGCCATCGCAAGTGCTCATTACATGGCAACCGAAGCCGGTCATGAAATCCTCGCACAGGGCGGAAACGCGTTTGATGCAGCCATAGCCGTGAGTGCGGCCCTGGCCGTTGTCGAACCGACCAGTTCGGGTTTAGGGGGCGGCGCGTTCTGGCTGATCCACCGGGCCGAAGACGGTTTCCAGACCATGATCGATGGCCGTGAGCAGGCACCTGCCGCAGCCCACAAAGACATGTACCTGGATGCAGAGGGCAACGTGGTTCGTGACCTTGCAGTGAACGGCCCGCTGGCGGGTGGTATTCCGGGTGAAGTCGCCGGGCTGGCACACCTGGCTGAAAACTACGGTCGCCTGCCGCTCGCCACCAGCCTGCAGCCAGCCATCCGGATTGCCCGCGAAGGCTTTCCGGTCGACGAGAAATTTCATGCGCTGATGGGCTACCGCATGAAAACGATCAAGCGCTGGCCGGCTGCTGCAGAGGCCTACCTGGCTGACGGCGAAATGCCGCCTGTGGGCCATATCATCAAATTGCCGGACCTGGCCTGGGTGCTGGAACAGATTGCAGAGCACGGAGCAGAAGGGTTCTACTCGGGCCCGGTTGCAGAACGCCTGGTGAAGGGTGTGCGCGATGCCGGTGGTATCTGGACACTGGAAGATTTCGCGGCATACAAGATCAAGGAACGTGACCCGATCCGTACCATGTACGGCGATTATGAGCTGGTCACGGCACCTCCGCCTTCTTCAGGTGGCGTCGCCATAGCTGAAATGCTGAATATCCTGGAACCGTACCCGATTAACGAAATGCCCACGGTGTTGCGTACACACCTGATTACAGAGGCCATGCGGCGCGCTTACCGTGATCGGGCGATTTACCTGGGTGACCCGGACTTTGTTGACGTGCCCGTCGATATGCTGACCAGTCAGTACTACGCTGACGGGTTGCGCGCGTCGATCCGCCCGGACCGCGCCACTCCCAGCAGCATGCTGGCCGGCAACGATCAGATCCCGGAAGGCACCGACACCACGCATTTCTCCATCATCGACGCCGAGGGCAACATGGTCGCAGCTACGCTGACCGTGAACACGCCATTCGGCTCGGCCTTCATGCCGCCGGGAACGGGGCTTGTGGTAAATAACGAGATGGATGATTTCTCGGCCAAGGAAGGCGAGCCCAACGCCTATGGCCTGATCGGTTTCGCGGCCAACGAAATCCAGCCCTTCAAGCGACCCCTCTCCAGCATGACGCCGACCTTCATGATCGGTGAAGACAAACGGGCAGTGATTGGAACGCCGGGCGGCAGCCGCATCATCACCATGGTGTTACTGGGCATTCTGGATTTCATGCGCGGTAACGAGCCGGAGTCCTGGGTTTCGCTGCCACGTTTCCATCACCAGTACGTGCCGGACAAGATTTCTGCCGAACCGGATGCATTTACACCGGAGCAGGTCGAGGGGCTCAAGGCGATGGGTCACGAAGTTGAAGTTCGCAACAGAACCTGGGGCAATATGCATGGTGCCATGTGGAACCTGGAAACCGGTGCAGTAACCGCAGGTTCCGATCAACGCTGGCCGTCGGGTCGCGCGATCGTTAAGTAGCCTCACTCATAATTTAGGAAAATGCCATGGTCAGGATATTCACCCTTCTTTTCTTGATAGCCCCTGTTTTTGTCCAGGCACAGGTCACACCTGAACGACTGGACGCGCTGGCCTCTGAGGCCCAGCCGCAGGTCGTCGAATGGCGTCGTTGGTTCCATCAGAACCCGGAACTGAGCAACCGAGAGTTCAACACATCCGAGAAAATTGCCGGAATTCTGCGCGAAATGGGCCTTGAGCCGATGACCGGGATTGCGCACACGGGGATCGTCGCCATTATCGAGGGCGGAAAACCGGGTCCGCTGGTCGCCATTCGTACCGATATGGATGGTCTGCCGGTGATCGAGCAAACCGGACTGCCCTTTGCATCAACCGCCACGGATGTATATGACGGGCAGGACGTTGGCGTAATGCATGCTTGCGGCCACGATGCCCACATGTCGATGTTGCTGGGCGCCGCCTGGGTGCTCAATTCCGTCAAGGATGAACTGGCTGGTTCTGTCATGCTGATTTTCCAACCGGCTGAAGAGGGGCCGCCTGAAGGGGAAAAGGGTGGTGCCAAGCTGATGCTGGAAGAGGGTATATGGGCTGATGGCAAGCCCGAAGCCGTGTTCGGCATCCATGTGGGTATTACCGTACCCGGTGGCCAGATTGCTACCAGGCCCGGTCCGCTGATGGCCGCAGCCGATACCTTCAAGATCACCGTCAAAGGCCGGCAGTCGCACGGTGCCCGTCCGTGGGATGGCATTGATCCGATCGTCATTTCTTCGCAGATCATAATCGGCCTGCAAACCATCGCCAGCCGCCAGGTGGATGTGACCCTGGCGCCTTCGATTATCAGTATTGGCCGTATCTCGGGCGGTGTGCGTTTCAACGTGAT
>CAYUBS010000205.1:0-3613 GCA_964443145.1 uncultured Wenzhouxiangellaceae bacterium
GGCAAGATACAAGTCATTCAGTTGCACCAACAAAATGAGGTGGTTTCCAAGTATCGCGTCCCCGCGCTCATTTCTCAATACACCTGCCACACAACGGGTAACGTCAAAGCCAATTTCTTCAAGCGCCCATTGCAGAAGTCCGTTCGACTCATAGCACCAGCCGCCGCGCCCATTCTTGACGATTTTATCGAAAATCCGATTGATGTTCTGATCGACCGGGCGTTCCAACTGTATATCCAGGTTTTCATACGGCACATTCAACGCCTGGTGCAAGTGGATTTTCTTCAGGCAGTCCAAATCTGGTTTAACGCTGCCTTCATATCCAATCCTTTCCAGGTAACTCTCAAATCTCACCCTGGGACTCCCTGGTCTTGGTCATAGTCTTCTTAAATGCTACTCGATGAGGTTTCGGCTCATGGTTTGGCGGATGTGGTATATAAAAGCGTAACAGATTCACCGCCTTCAATATGACCTTCCTTACCACCGAGGAAGGTATTCACACCAATTCTTACGATATGGCGACTAAGCGACAACAAGAAACTGGTTGTTGCCCACTGTGTGGCTGCGCCACCCGCATTAATCGATGCCATTGAATTGACATATTCACTACCGCAGTAATGTCAGGATTCTTCAGTCACAGTTGCTCCTGTGAATAGCCGTAATTGGCCGACTCCTGTCCTTTGCCTGACTGGAAATCAAGCTTGGTGAACAACCGCTAACTGGCGAACACCGGCCCCACAGTTCCAGTCACAGCGTATAGCAGGAGTCGACCCAAAGCCGCCGTTCGGCTGATATGATAGGAAAGGCTTTTCATAAAAGGTAGGCCGCACGATAAGAGAAATAAGACATGAAGGGAAAAAAATATTTTTGGTTAACTGTTGCCCTGGCCGCACTTCTTGGCACATCTGCATCAGCGCAGATCATCAGGCCCGAAAGTTGGCAGATGTGTGGCCCAGCAATCCACACGGATCAGGTCATGGTGCTAGACCTTCGGTTGTTCGGCGGTCGGGACATTGGCGGACAACGGGCGTTCATCATGAAACACGCCGGCAACTATGTCCCGGCACACAAAGACATGCTCATCGTTTTAATACCGCAGCCTGTCAGCACCACTGATGTTGATGCTCCATTAAGCCAATCACAGATCGAGGCGGCAAAGCGCGGTTGCGATCTGGTGCTGGTGCACAGAACGGAGATCAGGAACTCTACTCACACAGACAGTTGGTTTGCGAGTGCTGATGTTCAATTCGCCACCCGTTCTAAGTAATCATTGTACAAAAACGCCCCCAAAATCTTTGGTCTCTGACAATCCCACTCTCACCGACAGTACCTGTCAGTTGCAATGAGTATCGCTGAAAGTGGAACAAAATGACTATATCTGGCCGAACTGAGAACGGCCATTCTCTCGAGGAGGGTGACCTTAGCTGCTTACGACCCACAGCAGCCATTGGCATCAATTCATTCTGATTGGCTGCAAACGGCCAAAAGCGGTCGGAGAGCCAGTTCAAATATCGGACCGGTGGGATTGGTTACTGGAAGCCGCCTTCTTTGAGGAAAGGATACTCCAGAAATCCGGGCTAACGATTGACTTCCATAGTGAACTGAAGGGCCGCTCCGCAACAGAACAGCCCCTCAAATCACTTGTCGAGCAACCTACTTGAGCAACTCAATGTCACTCGGCCGCCAGGTCTTGTCGATCCATGGCTCCAGCGGTCCGTACATGCGCAAAATGGTAAACCAGCTCTTCCCTGGAACAGTCTGTAGCCAGTTACCTTCTTGGCCCTTTGGCGCTTTGGGGCTGAAATAGACGTCGTAGGAGCCATCCGCGTTCTTCTTCATGCCCTTGGTCTGACTGCCTATGGTTGGAAACTTCTGGCTGGTCTGAAGTTGGGAGCGCGTCTGGGTGTCATACATGGTGACGGCCCAAAAATCGTTTACCGGTACATTGGGCGGCAAATGGAGCTTGTAGGTTTTGGCGCCATCGAATGGCTTTTTGCTGGCGTCCAGAAAGGCAAGCGCATAGTCGGACCCGGCACCGGCTCTGGTAACTGCCATCGCGGGAGTCACGCCCCCGGCATTGAAGTAGAACAGCGCTCGCGCATCCAGGTTCATCGTTCCATCGGCATCGAATGAAGTGTTTTTGTTGGCGAAACCCATGGTCCACGCACTGTTTGAGTCTGGGTAAATTGCCACACCCTCGAAACGTGGTTGATAGGTGATCGCCCGGGCTGTTGCATTGCCAATGGTTGCTGCCTCGCTAAGTATTTTCTTCATCCGCTCGTCGGGTTGAAAAGCTTTGCCCTTGACGATACCAATTGAAGCGATGGCACCACGTACTTCCGGCCCGATAGCGTCAATGGGCTCTCTCTGAACGATATTGTTCAGCACCTCAAAGTAGTCAAGATTATTAGGGAACAGCGTGCTGAATGCTTTGAAGGACATGTTCACGTACTGGGTCGGTGCGGGTTTGGTTGCATCTTTCAACGGATAAATTTTTAGCCCGGATTTGATGTTCTCAACTGCCGGCTTCACGCCGTTTTTGATTGAACCGCGCAGGAACAGGAAATTGCGGTTGGTCAGGGGCCGCAGAATAAAGTACCCCTCGGGCACGTCGCCGTCAAAGCCGGGCGGCAGCACAAGGTATTTGCCGCCCTTACCTTTGTCCGGCCCGGTAATACCCATATTGCCGACAAACCTCTGCCAGGAATCGTCGAGAAAACCCAGCATACCCGGAGGAATCTCTATCACGGTAGGGCCGTCATTGGCTAGGTCGGTGCCAGAATAGGCATAAAGCGTCGATGTGTTGGCCGTCACTACCAGGGTCTGGGAATCCATCAGTTGCTCGAAAACCGCAACCTTGTTGGACGCATCAGCACCAGCCTTTGCAAGCCCGTTGAGAACGCTGTTGATGGACACGGCGCCTATGTTATCGAGATACACTTGGACTGCACGCATCTTGTCCAGGTTGTCATAAAGCTTATCGATGGTGGCGTCTGAAGGTACTCCATCGAAGAATTCAAGTGCTCCAAAGTCGGTCTCGACCTTGTCAGCAATGGAGATCGATTTCAGAGTTTCTTTCGAAACTTCTGCCATGGTCAGGCCAGGCATGGTCAAAGCGACCAGGGATGCAATAATTGTTAACTTGCTGGTAAAGCGCATTACAAAATTTCCTTTTGTTAAAGCGTTGACCCTCGGGCAGCGCTAATGAAATGACCGCTTAACATTATAAAGCAGTTGAATCGAAGCGCAGAAGTTTCCAGGCTGGGCCTTTGGGGTCAGCTCAGAGTAAGAAGTAACTATGAACCAATACAGCCGTGAGAGTTTTTACTCCGACCCTGGTGATTCCTTAGTTCGCTTTTGGGTCGACTCCTGCTATACGCTGTGACTGGAACTGTGGGGCCGGTGTTCGCCAGTTAGCGGTTGTTCACCAGGCTTGATTTCCAGTCTGACAAAGGGCTGGAGTCGGCCACAAGCGGTCGTTGGGCTATAATCAGTCTAAAGGGCAGAAATTGACCCAAAGCGGGCATAGTGTCTACCGTAATTGAAAAACAATTTCTCGTCATGGAAAACTTCCAATGAAATTGAAGCTCTCCGAAATGTCCCACGTCGCCGA
>CAYUBS010000206.1:0-3582 GCA_964443145.1 uncultured Wenzhouxiangellaceae bacterium
AAGAGCTTGCAGCCACCGACTCCACGATCTCCTCGCGTGTCACCGAGATGGCCGCCCGCATGGGGACCTTACGCAACGAGGTCTGCCAGAAGGCCGCCGCCGTCCCGGCGCCCGACGACGCAACCGTCGCCCAGCTGTGGGAACAGGCGCGCCGCAAAGCCGGCTGATGTCGCTTCGTTGATTTCGGATTTGCGGATTTCGGATTTCGAATTTCCACCGCTGCCCCCACCCTGGCCACTGTTCGAAGGGTGGCAGAGTTTTCGAAATCCGAAATCCGAAATCCGAAATATTCCTCTCAATTGGATTCCCACCACATTTCACGGCAGAATGTACCGATGAGCAACGAACCTGCAGTAGTACTTCTCTCCGGTGGTCTCGATTCGACCACCGTGTTGGCGATCGCTCAATCAGAGGAGCTGGAGTGCCACTGTCTGACGGTTGACTACGGACAGCGCCATCGAATCGAAATCGACGCAGCATCCAGCGTGGCCTCCGCCCTCGGCGCCGCCTCGCACCGGATCATCACCCTTGACCTGCGGGCCATCGGTGGTTCGGCGCTCACCGACGAAATCGAGGTGCCAAAGGACGGCAAGCCCGACTCGACCGAAGTGCCCATCACCTACGTCCCGGCCCGCAATACGGTATTGCTGGCACTCCTGCTCGGTCTGGCCGAGGTGGTCGGAGCCCGCCAGCTCTTTATCGGTGCCAACGCGGTGGACTACTCGGGCTACCCAGACTGCCGCCCGGCGTTCCTGAAGGCGTTTGAAAACCTCGCCGCGCTGGCCACAGTCGCCGGCGCCGAGGGCGGTGAACGATTCCGGGTCCGCGCTCCCCTCCTCGACATGAGCAAAGCCGACATCATCCGACGAGGTCTGTCCCTGGGCATCGACTATGGTCTGACCTGGTCGTGCTATGACCCAAGCCCGGAGGGCCTCGCCTGCGGCCGCTGCGACTCTTGCGCGCTGCGGCTGAAAGGCTTTGAGAAAGCGGGCGTAGAGGACCCGACGCGTTACACCGATCGTTGAGGCCATGAGGCGGTGCGGCAGTGTGGCAGATTGGCAGTGTGGGATTGCCAATTTGAATCTATAGGGCAACGCCTCAGCGCCCCACTGCCAGGCCGCAATACGGCCGACCATCGCCTCACCGCCTTCGTCTTGACAAACTACCACGGTAGTATTACCTTGGTAGTCGAAGCGGAGGATCCATGAGCAAGCACACCCTCGGAGAACTTCAGCACGCCATCATGCGAGTCCTGTGGAGCAACGGCGAAGCGACCACGGCTGCGGTGCACGATGCCCTGTGGGCCCAACGCGGTCTCGCCCCCACAACCATCGCCACCATGCTTCGTAAGATGGAAGACAAGGGCGTGGTCACCCATCGGACCGAAGGACGACAGTTCGTCTACCGGGCGACGGTCAGCGAATCGGAGGTTCGATCGTCGATGGTCGGCGAGTTGCTCGATCGCCTCTTCGCCGGTGATGCGGCCGCGCTGGTGTCGCACCTGGTTGCCGACCGCGGTATGGGTGAGGCGGAGCTTGCCGAACTGCGCACCCTTTTAGCGGCGGCTGAGGCCGGAAAGGACGACGACCGATGACCACCACGACAATTGCTGCGTGGCTTCTCACCTACCTCCTCCACAGCACGATCATCCTTGGGGCGGTGCTGGCCCTCTCGCACGTTATGGACGGGCGTGGGCTTGCCCTTCAGGAAACCATGTTTCGCACGGCGCTGATCGGTGGCATCGTGACCGCGATCCTGCAGCTGGGGCTCGGCGTCGCTCCGGCGGCCGGTGTGTTCGCTCTCGAGCCGGCCGCTCAGCAATCGGTGGCCGCCACGGCCAGCGTCCCCGTCGCGACGTCAGTCGAGGCCCTCGACGCCGCTATTCCAGGGACCGGACACGATAGAGATCCGGCCTGGGCGACGCCTTTCGTCGTGTTCTGGGGCATCGCCTCGATCATCGCCCTGACCGTGATCGTTCGGTCGATCCTCGACCTCCGACGTTTACTGCAAACCAGGTGCTTCCAACCCGCCGGGCGTTTGGTGGAGCGGCTGGCAGCGACGATGGGTTTGCGGCAACGGGTCAGAATCAGCACCTCAAAGGCCATCGTAGTGCCTTTTGCAACCGGCATCGGGAGACCGGAGATCTGCTGTCCGGAACGCGTGAACGAGCTCGCCCGCGAACACCAGACCGGGCTCTTCGCCCATGAAATGGCCCACCTGGTCCGCTGCGATCCCGCGTGGCAACTCGCGTATCGACTGGGCGAAGCGCTGCTGGTCCTGCAGCCTCTCAACCGCATCGTCCGCCGCCGCCTCGAAGAAATCGCCGAGCACCTGACGGACGAACGCGCCGCGGCCTGTACCGGGGACCGGCTCGGTCTGGCGCGCTGCCTGGTGGTCGTCGCCCACTGGGGACATTCCGACCGCCTTGGTCTGCCAGCAACGGCCTTTGCAGCAGGCCCAAGGCTCGACCGGCGGGTGCGACGTCTCATATCGGGAACCACCGACCGCCATGTCAGTACCCTCTGGACACTCGCAATAGGAATCGCGTGTGTATTTGGATCTGTCGTGATCCTGCCGGCGGTGGCTTCAAACACCGCACATGCCGATCAGTCAACGCCTTCCGTCCGTTCTGTCGAGTCAGTCTCTTCGGACGAGACGGTCGAGGTCTCGAGGGTCTCCGGCACGACAACCTGGTCCACCGCTAAGGACCGGCCCAGGACCACTCCGCCGGCCGCCGCAGTACCTGAAGATCGTCCCTCTAGCGCGGAACCGCCAACTCCTCCATCCCCGGCCACCGCACCAACAGCACCGGAAGCACCACCTGCGCCAGAGAACCTCCCGGCGCCGGAAATCGCTCCCAACGCGCCACAAGTGAATCCAACTCCTGCAACCCCGGCCCCTCAGGTTCCTCCTGCGCCAGCAGCATCACCGGCACCTGTGGCCGAACCGGTTCCTTCGGGGGCTCCTACACCTGTTACCCCATCAGCCCGGCAGCGCACCAGCGAAGTCGAACGCCGGCGGGAAGAAGCGCACCGGCGCGCAACGGAAAGGGCTCAAGTTCGTACCATCCAGTCTGAACGGGCGCGAGCCGCGGCCGTTGCACGACAACGTTACGAAATCTCCAGAGTTCACGTCGAACGCGCGCGAGAACTGGCGAGAGAGGCCGCCGGCCAGGCTCGTTTGAAGCAGAACGAGGCTACAGATATTCAATTCCAGGTCCAGCAGCTTCAGGACAAAGCCGAACAGCTGGCCCGAGAGGCGGCTCGTGCTGAGCGCGACCGCGAGAGAGCAGTGCGCGAAGAGGCACGCGCCAGGGCCCGGGAGGCGACAATCTCATTCCAAGAAATGACCGCCGAACAACGCGAGGCGCTCCAGCGAAGGGCTCTTGAAATGCGCACGCGGACGGAGTTCAGGAACCAGGAAAACCTGAAGGCGGTTCAGAAACGCGCGCAGGAGTTGGCCGACGAGGCTCGGGCACTCGCAGAACGGGCCGAGGCCGAACGGCGCGGACAGGAGAATGAGGAAAAATAGAGACGTGGGTGATCAGGTGAAGAACGCGTAGCCGATGCGGCCGGCGACGCC
>CAYUBS010000207.1:0-3558 GCA_964443145.1 uncultured Wenzhouxiangellaceae bacterium
TTTCGAAATCTGCTGCCGGACCAGCTGTACCAGCAGCTGGGATATGGCGATGTTCCGCTGGGAGATCGCTTAAGCCTGTTCACGACGCAGGATATGGCGGTCTATCACGATGGCAAGGCTTTGCCGGGATTTGTCCGTGAAATGGGGCCTGCCACCCGTCCAAAGAGAGACGAGGTAACCGGCGAAGAACTGCCGACGCCGGACGAAGAGGCGGTGTTGGTGATTGGTGTAACTCTGATCTACCCGTTCGAAGGCCAGCCTGAATCTCTCGCGCTGACGGCGCCTGCCACAACCGGGCTGGCGAATATCGGCTTTGTGCTCTACCACCTGGGTGTTGCGGTAAACGAATTCCGCTTTCTGTCCACGGGCTATGAAGTCCGGCTCGACTGGGACGACCCCTGGTATTCGATCTTTTCGCAGAAAGCGCTTCAACGCCAGTACTACTCGTCGATGACCGGATTTATCTACGTTGAACCCTTTGAAGTACGCAAGGAAATCATTGTCCGTCCCTATGACCTCCAGCAGTGGGTTGACCTGGGCCTGGAAGGCCAGGACACGATCCGTGCGGATCAGCAGGAGGAGATCAAGCGTAAAGTAGTTGAATTCCTGGAACCACACTTCCCGGTCAAAATTGATGGCATTCCGGTGGAAGGCACGCTGGACCGGGTCAATTTTCTGCGCCGTACCCTGAAGAGCAGCACGGTCATCGACCAGCAGGATATCGCCCTGCTCCCTGCCACTCTTGGCCTGATTTACGTTTATCCCACCCCGGGCTTACCCCAAACCGTGGAAATGGAGTGGGATATTTTCAGCGAAAAAATGCAACGGGTTCCGTCGGCCAGTGTCGATCAGGCCGGGCCCTTGCCGGTCATCCTGGAACCGGATTACAA
This sequence comes from uncultured Wenzhouxiangellaceae bacterium, assembly GCA_964443145.1. Taxonomy (GTDB): domain Bacteria; phylum Pseudomonadota; class Gammaproteobacteria; order Xanthomonadales; family SZUA-36; genus JAHEFT01. The sequence continues at coordinate 891 of CAYUBS010000207.1, forward strand.
CATACTGCGCTGGGAAAACTTCCTCAAACACCCGGACATCCCGACCATGCTGGAAATTCAGGCACCGCCCAGCGCGATTCAGAAAGTATCGGCCTGGGGTCAGTGGGTCATGCTGGGCCTGAGCCTGTTGGCACTGGCGTATGTTTTCCGCTCACGAAAAGCCGGTGGCGGCTCATTGGCATCCGCTCTGGCTGCTTTGGCAGTCTGTGCTTTACTCACCGTGTTCATGGCCCATCAGAACCGTCAGTCCAGACTCAACCCGGAGCGTTTGCAGGCCCTGGTCGGGGATCTCCTGCACAACGTTTACCGCGCCTTTGATTATCGCGGCGAAGAAGTCATCTACGATGTGTTGTCGCGAAGTGCCTCCGGAGACCTGTTGACTGATATCTATCTGGAAACGAGGCGCGGCCTGGTGCTCGCCAACCAGGGCGGGGCGCGGGTGAAAGTCAAAGATATCGAGGTGCTCGAGACATCGCTGCTGGAGTCGCAGGGCGATTCCATGACAGTAGATAGCCGCTGGAGCGTCTATGGTTCGGTAGGACACTGGGGCCATATTCATCAGCGTAAAAACGGCTACCATGCCCGGCTGGAAATCAGTGAAATAGACGGCATGTGGAAGTTGACCCGGCTGGAAATTCTGCAGGAGGAACGGCTTTGAGCGAAGTGCCGGGATCCGCTGCAATGATCAAACTCCAGGGTATCGACTTCCGGTATCCAGCTTCCGGCGGATTCGCAATGCGCATCAACCAGGCCGCGATTCCACCAGGTGAATGCGTGGCCATCGTCGGACCCAGTGGCTCGGGAAAAACCACCCTGCTGAGCCTGCTGGCAGGCATACTTACCCCTGCCCGGGGTAGCGTGGCGATAAACGGAACAGACCTCGGGTCGCTCGATGATCGTCAGCGCCGCAGGTTCAGAATCCAGCACATTGGGCAGGTTTTCCAGGCATTTGAACTACTGCATTACCTCACCGTGGTTGAGAACGTCATGCTGCCGCACTACATTCTTGCAACCGGCAAAGATCTGAAGCATGTGCGTCAGCGCGCATTGGACCTGCTGCGTGATGTAGGGCTCAGCGAAAAAGCGGGTTCCAGACCCGCCGAGCTTTCCCACGGCGAACAACAACGTGTTGCGGTATGCCGGGCCATGCTGAACCAACCTTCTCTTTTGCTGGCCGACGAACCCACCGGCAATCTCGACCAGGACAACAAGCAGAACGTGGTCGATCTGTTACTGGAGCAGGCTCGTCGCAACAACAGCACCTTGCTGATGGTGACGCATGACCGGTCTTTGCTGGACTCTTTTTCCACTGTGCTGGATATCCGTTCCCTGGTAACAGGCGCAATGAATCAGAAGCACCACGCCGCATGAACGGAGCCCTGTTTCTCGGTTGGCGTTACCTGGCTTTTCACAAGTTGAAAACGGCCATACTGGCCGCATCGATCACCCTGATGCTGTTTTTGCCGGCGGCTACCCGCTTACTGGTGACCGACAGTGCCGAAGCGCTGACTTGGCGCGCCCAGCAGACGCCGCTGGTCATGGGCGCCGCCGGCAGCCCGCTGGAACTGGTATTGAGTTCGCTTTACTTCCACGCCGAGTCTCCGCCGGCCATGTCATTCGCAACCTTCTCGGAGCTTCGCGATACCGGCCTGGCATTGGCCATTCCGATGAATACCCGTTTTCATTCCCGCGGATCACCCATCGTGGGCACGTCTCTTGACTACTTCGGCTTCAGAAATCTGGAGCTTGCCGAAGGAAGGATGATGGGTATGCTGGGTGAATGTGTGATCGGGGCGAACGTGGCCGCTGCGAACGCCATTGGCACGGGTGACAGCCTGGTATCATCCCCGGAAACAGTGTTCGATATCGCCGGCGTCTACCCCCTGAAGATGACCATCGCCGGTGTACTTGCGCCGAACGGCAGCGCGGATGACAATGCCGTCTTTGTTGACTACAAAACGACCTGGGTGATCCAGGGCCTGGGGCATGGCCACCAGGACCTGGTGAAACCAGGCGCAGCTTCCGGTGTATTGAATCGCAGCGAAGGAATGGTGACCGCCAACGCTTCGGTTGTGGAATATGCTGAAATCACGCCCGCAAACGTGGCCGAGTTCCATTTTCACGGTGACAATGCGCAGTTCCCCCTGAACAGTGTGATTATCGTGCCGCCGGATGAGAAAAACGGTGCACTCCTGCGTGGCCGCTACCAGGACAACGAACGGGGATTGCAGATGATTGTGCCATCATCTGTATTGAATGAGCTGCTCGACACCGTGTTCACAATTCAGAATTACGTCATTCTTGGATTGGCGATTCTCAGCCTGGCCACGATCGCAGTCATCACGCTGGTGTTCCTGCTGTCACAGCAGCTGCGCAAGGGTGAGTTTCACACACTGTCCCGAATCGGCGCGTCAAAAACCTACATCGCCATGCTCATCGCGTCAGAAATCGGCTTCGTATTGCTGGGCAGTCTTGTGCTTGCAGCCGGACTAACGGTTGTGGTCCGCCAGTACGCGCTGCAAATACTCCAGTCATTCATGAGCCTCTGATATGAACTATCGCCGCATTGCCATTTTGCTAATGACGATTCTGCTGACGGCATGCGGAGCGGAACCACCGCCCGAAACCAACGGTTCAGGTGCGGTCAGTGCAAAGCCCCTGGTTATCG
>CAYUBS010000208.1:0-3556 GCA_964443145.1 uncultured Wenzhouxiangellaceae bacterium
ATTCCTATAACCTGATTAATTTTGGTGGTGAAGGTTATGGCATTGAACACCTGTACAAAATGCTGGAAGGCCAGGTCGCGGTCTTGAATAGTGGGTGCCTGTCTTCAGAGGAAGCCCTGACGTTACTGGATGCGTTAAGGGCCAGCGATATATATCGATCAGAAAAAGGCAGCTATCTGCTTTATCCCTTCATAGCGCTTCCCCGGTTTCTCGAGAAAAACTGCATCCCCACGGTGATGGTTGAGGGTTGCTCCTGGATTCAACGTGAGTTGAGTAGTGGCTGTTGCGATATCGTTGAACAGGATCTGGATGGTGGGGTCCATTTCAACGGTGCAATGAGAAATGCTGAACAACTGCACCTGGCTCTGACCAGGAAAGGGAATGTTGCAGAGGCAGATGTGCAGGCTGTGAGCGATATCTATGAGAGCGTTTTCACGCATCACCGCTTCACTGGTCGATCGGGCAGCATGTACAAGTACGAGGGGCTGGGTTCTATTTACTGGCACATGGTTTCGAAATTGCTGCTCGCCACTGGCGAGTTTATCGCACAGGCTACTGCAAATGGGACCGACGAGGATTTGCTGACCCGGCTGATTGAGCATTTCGATGACATCAAGCTGGGTCTGGGCGTACACCAGGCGCCTGCACAGTACGGCGCTTTCCCGACCGACCCGTACTCCCACACACCCTCATTTGCCGGCGTGCAGCAGCCTGGAATGACCGGGCAGGTCAAGGAGGATGTCATTACACGGTTCGCCGAATTGGGTGTAGTGGTTGAACACGGCGAGATTTTCTTCAGGCCGGCCATGCTCAAAAGAGACGAGTTCTTATCAGAGCCGGATACCTGGCGCTTCAGTGTCGGTGGCTCCGTGCGTTTTGAGGAATTGCAGGCTGATACGATGGCTTTCAGCTATTGCGGGGTTCCCATCATCTACCGCGTGGCGAGCGCACCCATGATCAGGATATTCACAGAAGATGGGGGTGAGCAGGTCCTGCAGGAGAACAGTCTTGGGCCGCACTGGAGCCAGGCTGTTTTTTGTCGTGACAAGCAGATCCGGAAGATTATTGTCGATCTCCCGGAAGCAGACCTCAGATAGCGGGCAGCCGCTCTTCGATCACCGAGTTGGTTGAAAAGCAGTAACGCATATTCCGGTAAACGCAAATATCGGTGATGTCAGTGGGTGTGCCGGCCGGGCAGGCCCGATAGTTGGTGGAGAACCGGAACGCGCCGGTAATGGGTAGCACACGATGCCAGGTGTGCCCATGCAGCAGGACCAGCGTGCCCCGTCGTGGCTTCAATACGACCTGTCCATCCAGATCCTCATGCGGTTCACCCGCGGGTAGTTCCCCCATGCGATGCGACTCCGGCATCACGACGGTCTGGCCGCCAATGTCATCTGAAATCTCCCGCGTATATACCAGCCTGTTCATGTTGAACTGTTCGCCGTCGTCTGGCGGACAGTCCTGGTGCCAGGCCTGTCCCACAGTCCCCTTCTTGGAATACATGACCATGCTATACAGGGGATTCCAGCCCCCGCCGAGCAAGCTTGCGGTTAACGCCCCCAGTCTCTGATCCTGCTCAATCGTGTCAAAAGGAGCAGCCATTTTCTCCGAGTAATCCGGAAGATCCGGGTTTTGGGGAAACCAGGGAATCACCTCAGTTTTTGATTTGCTTAGAAATTCTTTCTCATGCCAGAACTCGGGGTTGTCTCCGAAGTGCCCGCGAATGTTGCTGTCTATTGGATCCATCAGTTCCGGTTCGAAGAAATCCTCCAGCACCAGGTAGCCGTCGTGCCAGAAGTCTTTACTTAGCTGCTTATAGTTCATCTCTGGAATCGCCTTATGTTCCTGACTAAATGTAAACGATTACATTCTGATTGGAAAGGGCGCTGGACTTACAACTTTCACAGTAGAACAAAACTCATCAACGCGGCCGTCGCAAGGGTCAGAATCAGCAGTACGAAGTAGGAGATGCTGATGCAGGCGGACTTGGCAAGGGTCAGTCCCCAGCCCTGCTGGTAAACGCGTTTCAGTGAAAGCAGCATATACACAGGTATCCATATGCCAACCAGGACTTTGAACAGGGTGTTAGCCATAGTCAGCGGGCCGTCTTCCATCGGCTCCCGCCAGTCTGCCAAAGTGCCTGCGAGCATCAGAATCATAATGACCACGAATAGGAATGAGTGGCTGTGCAGGGAAAAAATCAGGTGCTCGACATAGTACTTTTTGGCAAACAGGTACCAGAATTTAAGCAGCAGGGCGACTACCGGCAATAGCACGAACATCGCGGCGGGCAGCAGTTCGAACATCTTGTCGATCATCAGGTTCGGGTTTTCTTCGATTTCACGGCCTTTCTGCGGGGACTCCTCAATCTCCTTGTTAACCCATTCGTTGATCCAGTCAGGCAGTAGTGGAATGATCAGCGGGTTAGTTTCGCGGTCCCAGTCTTCGCCGTTGAAATTAAAGCTGTCTTCATCCTCCTGGTCATCATCTGCATCCTCAGCTTCTGCTAAGGCCTGGCTGACCTCCTCTGCGGCCTGTGGGTCAATTTGCTCCAGTTTACCCAGCAGTTTTTCCTGTTCTTCGTCACCAAGATGGATGCCTACAACCGTGTTGTCACCAACACCGGAACCCATTTGGAGCGAATCGCTGGCAAGCGTTGCCATCAGAAAGAAGAAAGCAATGCTGGAAAAAATATACAGACGCAATGGAGGCACATAGCGAAAGCGCCTGCCATCCAGGTAATCACGGGTCAATCGGCCGGGTCGGAACAGCAGGGGCTTGATGGTGCGCACGAAACGGGAATCGAAATCCAGGAAGTCCTCCAGCAGTTCCCGCATCAGGACGGGAAAAAACCGCATCAGGTTCTTATCCGGCTGCCCGCAGTAGTGGCAAAAAGGGCCATTCAGATCTGTCCCGCAATTCATGCAGCGCGGAGAGCCGACAAGTCTGCTTTTGGCAATCGTAAGAGATTTGTTTGCCGGGACTGGAGTTGCTTCTTTTGTAGATTCGTTGTTCATTCCAAAAGCCCTTTTTGTTCCATCCAGTTGGCGGTGTCTTCCAACAGTGTGCGAATGGGTGTGAACTGATAGTTCAACTCTTTTTGCGCCTTACTGGAATCGCATTCTACGCGGTACAAGACCATTGCTGCCGATTCCGGTGAAATATCCGGTGCACGCCCTGTGATGGCGGCCAGCATGACGTTCAGGCGGGCCCATGTTTTCATCAACCACGCCGGCGCGGCTCTGGCGGGTACTTTGCGGTCCAGCAGTTCGCCCGTTATCCCGACGACCCGGGTAAATGATGCGTACTCGCCGCCCAGCAGGTATTTTTCACCACTTCGGCCATGATGAAAAGCTTCGATGTGGGCGCGGGCTGCCGCCCGGACATCACAGAAATTGCCGCCGCCCGGTGGCGATGCCAGCATTTTTCCCTGGTTGACCATGCGGATCATCCGCGACCAGTTGTTTTTATCGCCGGGCCCCAGTATGTGGGCCGGGTTGAGAATAACAGCGTCTATTCTGCCTTCCCGCACGGCCGCCTCCACCCGCATTTC
>CAYUBS010000209.1:0-3510 GCA_964443145.1 uncultured Wenzhouxiangellaceae bacterium
TGACGCCGATGGTGTGGCTTTACCTTTCTTTACACAATCCTAACCCAAGCAGACAGAAAAAAGGTGTCTTATAGAGTGCAAGCCATAACACACCCACACTTAAGGAGATATTTTATGAAAGCACTGAAGAATATGATCACTGGATCAGTTTTATCCACGTTGCTGTTGACCTTCATGGGCACGGCCCTGGCCCAGGACCCCGGTAAAGATTTTGCAGATGCCGCCAAAAAAGCCCGGCACCATCAACGCGGAAACCAGTCAATGCCTGCTGTTGAACAAATGATGCGTGGAATAAGGCACCTGGACCTGAGTGACAATCAAAAGGCCAGCATCAAGAGCATCATGAAGGGTCTCAAGGCAGAAGAACGCCCGCTGGCAAAGGAAATGAAATCCGGTCACGAACAGCTAAAGGAATTGATTAAAGCTGAAAGTTTTGACGAACTGGCCGTTACGGCACTGGCTGAACAAGAAGGCGCCCTGGCTGCTGAGCGTTTGATCATCGCAAGCCGGGCCATGTCAGCGGTCTATGGCCAACTGACCGACGAGCAACGTGTGGAACTTGAAACGATGGCAACGGAGCGTGCGGAAAGGCGTGCTGAGAGACGCGGGCAACGTTCTGCCGAAGGACGACCCACTGAAGGTTGAGGCGGGTGCGATACAAGCGGGTAGCAACAATTCGGAACTGCCATGATCTGACAGGATATTCATGGGCCGCTCCCACAATTCTTCTAAACTACGTGGGAGCGGCATCTTGCCGCGATTGACAAGCTTGCACACAGTGGATGTTTATTCTGGCTTCGAACCATCAAAACAGGCCTGCAGTAGTTTCCTCAGCCTATCTTCTCCAAGCGTATTCATCAGCTCTGTATTTCGCAGCGGAATTTTATCGACGTCCGGATACGCAGCGATCGCTCGTTCGAGGCTCTCCTCCCGAATTAAGTGCAACATGGGATAGGGAGATCGGTTCGTATAGTTCTCTGCGTCAGCCGATTGGGTGCCGGCAAATTGGTAATCCGGATGGAAACTCGCTATCTGATAAACACCTTCCATCTTCATCTGTACCAATAACCCTTCGGCGTAACTTAGAAACTGGTTGTAGTCGTAGAAGCCGTGCAACACATCGGGATGAATCAACAACGTAGTTTCAATGGATGGCTCCCTGCTCAGCAATTCCAACTCGGTTTGCAGTGCTGTCAGCAGTTGCTCTTCAGTTTTTGCTTGCGTCACGGCAAAACGTACCCGGTTCTTCACCAATTCACGCTTGGCAAACGGACAGAGATTCAAATCCACTACGACCGTTTCAACCCATCGCCGAACCGGTCCCGCTGTTTTGTTGTCTTCCAAGAACGCACCCGTGCCCTGTGATTGGAGTTGGAGTTAAATAGAGCGAAAAAAGGCAGTAGCCTGATCTCGATAAGTAAAAGTCCGGTGGCTTAAGAACGCATTTGTGACTATTTTCGTACACTACGCGTCTATTTGATCAATCCCGTCGTCATGGTCTTACTGATTTGGACGGGTTGGTTGCCCGAAGCATAGTATAGATAATACGCGTAATTTCCGTAAACGCTGAATCACAAAGTGGAATATAAATGGATTCAGGAAAAACATTTGTCATACCCATCTGTATTTGTATTTCTTTGATGGTGACGTGGGTTCAGGCTGATGATAGCAACGATAACTACATCATACAAAATGACATATTGATAAAAACGCGAGATGGCGCCCGGATTTCCGCGATTAAGGTGACCGCCAAAGGCCACGACAAACCCACAACCACAATCCTTCAATTTACCGTCTATGTAAGAGATACAGGCAGGGATCTGGATGATCTGAAAAAGCTGGCTAACAGGGGTTTTGTTGCTGTAATTGCTTATTCAAGAGGGAAACGACACAGCTCCGGTGAGATTCTACCGTACGAGCATGACGCCAATGATGCGTATGATGTGATCGACTGGATAAGCAAACAACCCTGGAGTAACGGCGAAGTCGGGATGTATGGCGGAAGCTATAACGGATTTACACAATGGGCTGCCGCCAAAGACCTTCACCCTGCTCTTAAAACCATCGTGCCTTATGTGGCCAGCCGTCCAGGCATGGGCTTGCCGATGGAAAACAATATCTTTATTAATCCCAACTACGAATGGTCATTTTATGTGGGGAGCAACAGGTATTTAAACGAGGAAGTTGGTAATGACAGGGCCCGGTTTCGAAGAATGCAAAACCAGTGGTGGAAGAGCGGCGCGCAATACAAGACGATTGATAGCATTGATGGAACACCCAATCGACTATTTCAACGATGGATCAGCCACCCCGCATTTGATAAATATTGGCAAGATATGTCGCCCTTTGAAAAAGAGTTCGCCGATATAAATATCCCGGTGCTTTCCATCGATGGCTACTACAATGACTCACAAAATTCCGGTCTCTATTACCTTCGGGAGCACTACAAATATAGTCCCGATGCAGAACATTACCTGGTGATCGGGCCATACAGCCATTTTGGCGCACAGAGAAACGGTGCTGAAGTCATCAATGGCTATACAGTTGATTCCAACGCTTTGATTGATACGGCCGAAATCACCTACCAGTGGTTTGATTACATTTTCAACAACACGGATAAGCCGGAAATCCTCAAAGACAAAATCAATTACCAGGTCATGGGGGCAGATCAATGGCGAAGCGCTCCATCCATCGACGCCATGAGCAATCAAACACTTAAGTTATACCTGAGCAATGAAACACATGATGGCTTCTATTCATTGAATTCAGATCAACAGGATAATCTTGAACACTTCTACCAGGAGGTCGATTTCTCAAATCGGGAGATCACTAATAACGACTATTACCCCGACCCGATCATTCGGAGTGAACTCGATATGATAAATGGCTTTGCCTTTGTCAGTCAGCCGTTTGAGCAAGCTGTGCTCGTAAATGGCTCATTTAGTGGAGAAATCAGGGCGAGTATCAACAAGTACGATATGGATATCGGTGTGACACTCTATGAGTTGATGCCCAATGGTCAGTTCTTTCATCTGTCCTATTTCGTTGGGCGGGCAAGTTTTGCCAAAGACATCAGCAAGAGAAACCTGTTACAACCCAATCAAATTGAAACGATACCTTTTACCAACACTCATCTGGTCAGCAAACAACTGGAAAAAGGCAGCCGATTGTTGGTTGTTTTGAATGTTAATAAAAACCCGTTTTCACAACTGAATTACGGAACAGGCAAGGAGGTTAGCAGTGAGAGCATTCTGGATGCAGGCGAGCCCTTGAAAGTCAAATGGTTCAACGATAGCTTTGTCAAAATTCCTCTATTGGTGCCTGATAAGTAGTCATATAGCTTTTTTCGCCCTGTGATTGGGGTTGGGGTTGGGGTTAAATAGAGCGGAAAAAGAGCAGAATCCAGTCTTCCCCAGTTAACTTGTGAGACAATTGGGGTGAATTCACGGAGGTTCTGACGCTTTCGGTCAGTTACTCGAACGACAAGGTGAACTTGAATCCGCTATGGCG
>CAYUBS010000210.1:0-3491 GCA_964443145.1 uncultured Wenzhouxiangellaceae bacterium
TTTTGACAGGCAAGGGCAGCTGGTCGATCAATTACGACATGCCGGTCTACGATCTCATCCTATCCCGACTGGCCGTGACCGGTCCTCTGGCACTCATGGCAATGATATTCGCTGTAGTGATATCGGTACCGCTGGGAATATATGCAGCTCGTCACCAGAACCGCCCCGGTGATATGGTGGTGATGTTTTTTACCCAGCTGGGCCTGGCCACTCCTGAGTTTTGGCTGGGAATTCTTCTCATTCTGTTGTTTTCCGTCAAGCTGGGGCTCTTTTCAGCCGGAGGTTTTCCAGGATGGACTGTGGATGTATGGGGGTCTGTTAAGGCGCTTCTGCTTCCTGCTTTTGCCCTTGGCGTAATTCGTGCCTCCATTCTTGCCCGCCTTACCCGCTCCTCCATGCTGGAGGTTCTTGGTGAGGACTATGTGCGCACCGCAAGGGCCAAAGGACTTCGTGAAAGATCCGTAATCTATGTACATGCCCTGCGCAATGCCCTTGTCCCCGTACTAACTATCCTGGGACTTCAACTGGGACAACTGCTGGCAGGGGCCATAATTATTGAAAACGTTTACTACCTGCCGGGACTCGGCAGGCTGGTTTTTCAAGCCATCGGCCAGCGGGATCTACCGGTGGTGCGAGAAATCGTTTTGTTCATGGCTTCAGCGGTTATCATTGTAAACTTCTTTGTGGATATGGCTTATGCGTCCATCGATCCCAGAATCAGGCCGGAGTAATGCAAAGATATTTTACCAATTTAAATTTTGCGCTGGGATTTTCACTTTCCATGGTCGTCGTTGTCATGGCTTTGCTCAGTTTGATATGGACCCCGTACAGCCCCAACACCATGAATCCCCGCCACCGGCTGGAAGCCCCCACCATTCAACACCCCTTGGGGACGGATCAGTACGGCAGGGATATTCTGTCGCGTGTCATGGTGGGGGCCGTCAATTCGATCATCGTTGGGCTTGTCACTGTAGCCGGTGGTATGAGTATAGGTGTATTGTTGGGGCTGATATCTGCCTATTACGGTCGCTGGGCGGATGAATCCATCATGCGGTTCTCAGATCTGCTCTTTGGCTTTCCTGCGGTATTGTCAGCGATTTTGATAACATCCATTCTCGGTCCTTCGGTGATCAACGCCATGCTGGCCATCAGTATTTTTTATATCCCGGTTTTTGCGCGTTTGACCCGGGCAGTTGCCATGACACTCTGGCAAAGGGAATTTATTACGGCAGCCAGGGCCTGTGGGGTGAGCGAATGGCACATAACGGTCAGGCATGTGCTGCCGAATATTCTTTCACCTTTGATTATTCAGGGGACGATCCAGTTTGCCGTGGCCATTCTGGCCGAAGCCGGTCTGAGCTATCTTGGATTGGGAACGCAACCTCCCCACGCCTCATGGGGACGAATGCTCTATGAGGCCCAAACCTTCATGGAAATATCTCCTTGGATGGCAGTTTTTCCCGGTCTTGCCATCGCGTGGGCTGTATTGGGTTTTAATCTTCTTGGGGATGGACTGCGGGACACATTGGATCCGAAGATGGTCAGGATTAGGTAGGTTTGTGTTTAGTGTTTTGTATTTTGTGTTTTGTCAGTTCGAGCGAGGATTTGGAAACCGACAAACACCAAACACCAAGGATGTGTTATGATTCCAGATGAAATAGTAGAAAAAGTGCTTGAGACCATCGACCACGCTACACTTTTTAAACTGACAACAGCGTTGGTCAGGATCAATTCGGTCTGGGATCCGGATGGTGGAAGCAGCGAAAGAGATGTTGCCGAATATGTTGCCGGATGGGCTGAAAAGCGGGGATTCAACGTGCAGATAGATTTGGTGGCTCCGGAAAGACCCAACGTCATTGTCACCTGGAATGCCGGACCTGGTGAACGCAAGCTTATGTTCGAAGGACATACGGATGTGGTTACCCCTGGAGACGTCACGGCCTGGCATTACGACCCCTTTGGCGCAGAAATTAAGGATGGTCGTATGTACGGCCGGGGCGCCAACGACACCAAGGGCAACCTGGCCGCCATGCTGGTGGCAATGGATGCCATAAAGGGATCGGGTGTAGCATTGTCCGGAAGCATCGTGGGTGGGGTGCTGTGTGATGAAGAAGACCTGATGATCGGTGTGCACGATTTTATCAACAGAGGTCATGCCGATGGCGTAACCGGTGCCATTATATGTGAGCCGCAGGATGGCATGATCTGTACCTCTCAGAAAGGAGCGATTCGGGTACGTTATACACTAAAGGGTCGCATGAGCCATGGTGCCATGCCACTGTCCGGTCTTAACACTGCACCTGCTTTGGCCGAGTTGATAATCGGGCTGCACCGGCTCGAATACGACGCCGTCCGGGAATTGGGCCGGGACAGACACCTGGGATATCCGAGTTTTACACCGACCGTCTTGCAGGCACCTGCTAAAGGCCCGCCGCAGCTTAATGTCATGCCTGGTGAATCCAGGGTGCTAGTGGATGTTCGGACTATTCCGGGGCAATCCCATGAGCGCATACGACAAAACCTGACAACACTTGTAGGAACGGTGGAGCAGAAGGTAAAAGATCATTACGAGGCCTACGATCGATACCTGGGTCTGAAAAGAAATAGGGACATTGCAATTACGATGGAATTTCTCACCGATCGTCCCTGCACCAAAACCGATCCGGACGATGCGGTGGTGATCGCAGCGGATTGGGCCACCCGAAAAGTAATACAGACCGAACCGGTATATGCCGGTGTGCCCGGGGCCACGGATGGTACGTTCCTTTGGGCGCTGAAAAATATTCCTATTGTCACCATGGGTGCGGGAGACCGGCAGGTACCCCACCAGGTGGATGAGTGGGTGGACTTGGACCAGCTGGCACACACCGCCGATATCTATGCCTTAATGGCGTTGCATTACCTTTATCCCGGGAATCAATCTTGAACGGTCATCTTCTTGAAATAGACGAGCTGTCAGTTCATTTTCATACGCCCGAGGGTGTCGTCAGAGCTGTCGATCATGTGAGCTTCTCTATTGCCCAAGGAGAAACCCTTGGTCTTGTGGGGGAGTCCGGATGTGGTAAGAGCGTTACGTCACTGAGCATTCTGGGTCTGATTGCATCTCCGCCGGGCAGGATCGAATCCGGGCGCATTCTGTTTGACGGAAAGGATCTGCTGGCCTTTAATGCGGAGCAGATGCGCCAAGTCCGTGGGCGAGATATCGCCATGATTTTCCAGGAGCCCATGACGTCCTTAAACCCGGTTTTACCCATTGGGCGGCAGGTGGCCGAGCCCCTGATGATCCACCGGAAGATCAGTAAAACTGCGGCTATGCAAGAAGCCGTCCGTTGGCTCGACCATGTAAAGATTCCCGCGCCCAGAGAACGCCTGAACGAGTATCCGCACCAGTTGTCCGGTGGTATGCGCCAACGGGTGATGATAGCCATGGCCATGGTGTGCAGACCCAGGCTGTTAATTGCAGATGAACCCACCACAGCTCTGGATGTGAG
>CAYUBS010000211.1:0-3475 GCA_964443145.1 uncultured Wenzhouxiangellaceae bacterium
GACCAGCGTGATACCAAATCGTTCGAGGTCGTACTTTGGTGTCAGCGCATCCAGGATCTCGATATCGCAGTTGTTACAGGCACTGCCTGCCAGGTGGAAGACATTCAGGGATTTGGTCAGTGCGTTTATTGTGTAGCTCATCAGAACCCACCCCAGGCCAGTACCACTGCCACCAAGCCAACCAGGCTCACCGGGCCCCAGAAAAAACGGACGGCCTGGTCCGTGCGCACCCGCGGCGTGGTATTGCGGATGACGATGGTCAGGGCCACCAGCGCGAACCAGGCCAGCAAACCGAGCACTTTGGGTAGCCAACCGGGCTGCGTCACCCAGCCGCCAAAAAATAGCGCTACCAGGAATACCGGCAGCGTGAACAGCATCATGGCGCGGGTCAGTTTGAACATCGCCAGCGGCGGGCCGGAATACTCGATCAGTGCACCGCCGCTGAGTTCGGTTTCCGCTTCGGGCATATCAAAGGGCACGATGGTCAGCTTGGCCTGCATGCAGGCGATGCCCACCAGCAGGGCCAGCGCGCCGGACAGGGAGCCTGCCGGTGCAGGCGCGACCACCAGGTCGCCCAGGCGGATGCTGCCGGTCTGGATCACCGGCACCAGTACAGCCAAAATCAGCGGAAACTCGTAGGCGATCATCAGCTTGATTTCACGGCTGCCGCCGATCGAAGCCAACGGATTACGCGAGGCGAACGAGCCCAGGATCACACCCAGTGCCGGCATCGCCAACAGGTAGACTAAAACGATCAAATCGCCGACAAAAGTCGCCTGGACATCCAGCAGCGTACGCCACAGGATCATCGAGGCCAGGGTCACGGCGGCAAAGCCGATAAGCGGCGCGACCAAAAACAGGCTGGTCGCGCCGCCAGTGGGAACGCAGGTTTCCTTGATAAATAATTTGCGGATGTCATAGAAGGGCTGTAACAGCGGCGGCCCAACCCGCATCTGCACCATCGCGGTAACCTTACGGTCCACCCAACTGGTGAACAGGCCCGCCAAGGCTGTAAACAATAAGCCGGGGAAGACCACAAACTCGAGAAAAATCAGGCCCTCACTCATCGCCCCGCTCCTGACGTCAACTCTACTTCTGAATCACACCGAACCCACCTGTCGGCCCGTGCCGCCAGATATTCGTCGATGATGTGAACGCCCGGTTCGCCCGGGTCTACTTCACGGTATTCCATCGCGCCCCGCCGGCAAGCCGCCACGCAGGCTTTTTGTTCAGCGCCGGCGCAGCCGTCACAGTTCACCTGGTAAAACGGCAGCATCTCGGGAAAGATCGTGCCAAAGGGACAGGCCAGTGCGCACAGCTTGCAGCTGACGCAACGCAGGTTGTGGCGCCTGATCACGCCACCGTCATCCAGCCTCTCGAGCGCATCGAAAGGACAAGCCGCAATACAGCTGGCAAATTTACAGCGCCGGCAGACCAGCGCAAAAGTGGCCTGCTCGCGAACACTGCGCAAGCCTGCGCACTCCACCGCGCAACCACCTTCCTGGCCAAAACAGCCATCGCAGGCGTCGAGATCGATCAGCAGCCTTTTGTGCGGTGTATCAGTCATCCCACAACCTCGGGTTATTACAGATCTCGTCATAGGAAAACACCGGGCCGTCCTTGCAAATGTAATAGCGGCCCAGGCGGCAATGGCCGCACTGGCCGATGCCGCAGCTCATGTTGCGTTCCATAGAAAGGAAAATGTTTTCCGGCCGGTAGCCGCGCTGCAGCAGCATTTCGGTCCCGAATTTCATCATGATGGGGGGGCCGCACATAACAGCGACCCCGTCATCGGCGTGGCAGTCCAGGTAGTCTTCGGTCAGGATCTCCGTGATGACGCCGACATGGCCGTCCCAGCCGGGGGATTCGACATCCACCGTCAGCATCACGTCCAGCGCATCGCCCTGACCCCAGCCGTGGGTCTGGGCATCTTTGAAAACAATGCTGTCGGGGGACTTTGCGCCGTAGCGGACAATCACGCGGGCATACAGATCCAGGTCGTCGACCAGGTCGAGTAGCAGCGAGCGCAGCGGACCTACGCCACAACCGCCGCCAACAATCAGAATCTCGCGCCCATGGAAATCCTCGATCGGATAGGCACGTCCCATTGGGCCGCGCACACCCAGTTCATCGCCCGCTTCCATCATGTGCAACCGGTCGGTGACGCGACCGGTGCGCATGATGGTGATCTCCATGTTCTCGGAGATCTTTGGCGACGAGGAGGGAGTGAACGGGGCTTCGCCAACCCCGGGGATTGCCAGTTCCACGAACTGTCCTGCCTTGAATGGCATGGGCACCTCGGGACGAATCGTAAACGTCTTTATTTCAGGCGTTTCGTCCGTAATGCGTTCAATGATCGCCGGAATGGGCATGTAGAGCGGTTGAGTCATTCAGGGACCTCCTCAACACATCTCGAATATCGATCTTAGCGATGCAGGCTTCCGTACAGCGCCCGCATCCGTCACAGGCGTACCTTCCCAGCACTTGCGGAAAGTAGGAGAATTTTTTGTCAAAGCGGTTGCGCAGGCGTTGGGCACGCAGTGGACGCGGTGTGCCGCCCCCCGCCGTCCGCGCAAAACCGTTATACAAACACGCATCCCATAACTTGCTGCGAGCCGGCGCACCGTCGGCGTCGAGGCCGTCGGCCAGCAGGAAGCAATGGCAGGTACAACAAATAAAATTACACGCGCCGCACTCGACGCAGTCCTCGGCAAAATCGCCCCACAAACCGGATTCGAACGCGCCTTCTACAGCAGCCCGCCAGTCCGTGTCTTTTACCAGGCCGTGCGCTTCGCATTGCCCGGAAAGTTCTTCATATCGCGCCTTCCGTTGCTGCTCCTGTTCTTCGAGCAACTCCGCCCCGGCCGGCTCCAGCATATCCTCCACCGATTTGAGCAGCCTGGCGCCCCGGGCCGAGCCATCTTCGACCAGGCAACCCTGAGCGGTCTGGGAAATATTGATATCGAAGCCGGTCTCCGCCCACGGTTGCTCGCCCACTGCAGGGCAGAAACAGAACTCAGACTGGCCGGAGCAGTCGGTAGAAACCAGTATGGTCTTTTCGCGGGCCTCGGCGTAATAGGGATCTTTCGCCACACCCTGTAGGAAAACAAAGTCGAAAATCGCCAGGGAAGACAGATCGCAGTTTTTCACCCCGAACACGATGCGTTCCGGCAGTGGTTTTCGCGGCTCATCGCTTTTCCATGTGCCAATGAACTCACGGGCCGGGAAAAACAGGGATTTAAGCGGTTCGGTGGGGCGGTAAGCGCCAAGAGTATGAAAGCCCGTTAGCCATTTTTCAGCCTTCGACAGCCTTGTGTTGTTATTTCTCAGCCCTTCCTGGGCATAGACCTCACGACCTTTAGACAATGAAACCAGAACGTCATCCAGACCGTAAGTGTCGAGAAGTTTCCACCTCATCGGCAACGTCCTAATTTTTCTTTTTTTACCTATTCAGGATTACTCAATAAAACATGAA
>CAYUBS010000212.1:0-3456 GCA_964443145.1 uncultured Wenzhouxiangellaceae bacterium
CGGCCGTAGACCTGCGTTTGTCCTCAGGAGACTGTTGTCATGCTGAGGGCTTCTTCAGCTTCGATTATTTTCTTGTCAATGCGCGTGTAATCAAACAAACCGGCCTCATCAAAAATTACCCGGTCTTCGTAGTCGTCAAACCAAATGGCATCCGGATTACGTCCAACGATACAGACCTTGCCCCGATCCGGAGCATTAAGCGCATTGCGCAGAATCTTGAATATCAGAACGCCGTTCTCGGTGCCGGGCACACCGGGGATCGGCTCGTTGGTGACCGCAGCGACTTCGGTCTTGCCTTTGTAGTGCGTTATGGACAGGCGGGCATGTGTTTCAACACCGGATAGCCCCTTCTGCGACTCGTTTAAAATATTCCAGACGGTTTCGATCGGGACGTTGAATGCCTGGTAGGCCACGATATCCCTGCCACAGAAGAAATAGTGGTTGCCGATGCCAACCCGGTACAAGGCCCTTTGCATCACCCGAAGGGCATCGGAATCATCGTTAACGCCCTTGATGATGGGTGCCTGGTTCTCAACATTGATCCAGCCTCGTGATATTAACGCTTCGGTAGCCTTGAGGGTGTCCTCGTGCCACTTGAGTGAACCGTTTGAGTTCTTCTGGTATTCACCATCAGGGGCTTTGAGCAGGAACTCATCAGGATGGTTGAAGTGAATCATTATCCGGAACCCGACTTCCGGATAGACTGCGTGAAAATTATCCAGCATACCCAAAAAGGCATCGTCGAAACGCTTCGGATGAAATGACATTTCCTTCGTGCCAAGGCGGATTGATTCCACGCCGGCTTCCGCCAGTGCGGCCATCCAGGCGCCGATCTTTCGGTTGGGCAGAACCATCGGGTCACCGCCGGAAAGCAGGATTTCCCGGAGTTTCTCGCGACCTGTTTCCGGGTGCAGGCCGCCGTTAGCAGCAACCACGGCGTTGTGTGCAAGAACGTAATCGGTCACTTCCTTGATCTTCGCCAGTCCTTTTTTGGCGACCGTACCGTCCTGACGCTCTACTTCTTTCTGGCTGATCAGCTCTTCGCGGTAGCAAAACCGGCAATGCGCCGAGCAAGTAGAGACTACGTACATCAGGCCCATTTCATATTTGTGCAGCAAGCCTTCGACCGGGGCAAAGTCCATCTGGTGACCGGGGTCTTCGGAACCCGCCAGGTTAAGCGTTTCGTCCGGATTGGCTTTGATAATTCTTTGCAGCGGTTTGCTGTTTTGAGCCATCTCGAAAAAGTGCCGGGTCATTTTCACCGGCATGCGCAACTCGACATCACGCTCAGTGCCTTTAACACCCGCCAGGGCCTGGAGTTCATCAGGCGAATAGAAGCCCTTGATGTCATCCGGTGCCTTGTCCTCGAAGAACGGTTTCAGGCCATTAATTATCTGACGGTCGTATTTTGGATTTTCGATCGTATCCAGGAATTCCTGTTCTCTTGCCGCCGGAACGTATCTGCCTGTGGTTGTCATTTCATACCTCTTTGAGTGATGTACTTCATGGTCATTAATGTAACATATTGAACTTTAAATGTGTGATAATGTAACGCAATGAACATAGCTAATGCACCCACTTCAACTCCGGATCTGGTCGCAGCGGTCAGCAGCGAACTTACACCCACGGAGCGGCGCATTGCCAAAGAGGTTCTGGACCAGCCCACGTTACTCGCTTTTGGAACCGTAACGGATCTGGCCAGCCGTGTGGGCACGAGCCGTCCGTCCATTGTGCGTTTTGCAAACAAGCTTGGCTTCAAGGGTTACACGCAGTTGCAACTACACGTTCGTAGCGACCTGTCTCATCTACTTGCGCGTCCAAGTGAACGAATCCGGCACGATGGCAAGGCTACCCTGCCCGCAAAACATGCGTTAGAAACCGCCATCACATCCGTATTCAAAGCTACGGCGGGTAAACGGATGCGTAAGCTTGCCCAGCCGATAATCCGTGCAGACAAAGTCTGGATTCTCTCTGGAGAAACTTCGCGGGCAGGCGCATATGCATTACACAGCGGCTTGTCGATGGTTCGGCCGGGCGTGCGCTTACTGGAAGAACACTCCTATGGCACCGACCTGAGCGACGCGGGACCCGGCGACGTGGCCGTGATATTCGATTTCTTCCGCTATCGCCGCCAGGTGACCGCCGCGGCCCGTATTTTCGCAAACTCGGGCGTCGCTATCGTGGTGATTACTGACAGCCCGCTGTCCCCTCTTGTCGAACTGACTGACACTTGGTGTGAAATCAAAGTGCCGGCAATCGGGCCATTTGACAGTTCGGTTCCAGTGGTGGCTATAGCCGAGTTGCTCGTCTCCCGGGTTGCTAAGGGCCTCAAGGAAGACGCAACAGCACGAATCGACCGTATTGAAGCACTTTGGGAAGAAACAGAGGTTTTCCTGTAAGTATTGACTACCCAGGAGGAAGAACAGGTGATTAATAAGGAGTACTCATCCGTCGCTGATGCCGTGAGCGATATTCCGGATGGAGCGACCGTGATGATCGGAGGCTTTGGCGCGTCCGGCAGCCCCATTGAATTGATTCATGCATTGATTGACCAGGGTGCCAGCAACCTCACCGTGATCAATAACAACACCGGCAATGGAGAAGTTGGGCTGGCCGCGCTGATCGGTAACGGGCAGGTAAAAAAGATGATCTGTTCCTTTCCCAAGTCCAGCCAGTCAAAGGTTTTCCCGGAGTTGTACAAAGCCGGCAGAATCGAACTTGAACTTGTGCCCCAGGGCACACTGGCCGAACGAATTCGTGCAGCGGGTGCTGGGATTCCGGCATTCTACACACCCACCACCGTGGGCACGGTGCTGGCTGACGGCAAGGAGATACGCGAGTTTGATGGACGCCCTTACGTAATGGAACCATGGCTCAGGGCTGATTTTGCCCTGGTCAAATGTGAGTTTGCCGACCCCCTTGGAAACCTGACTTATAACAAGACGGCACGAAATTTCAGTCCGCTCATGTGCATGGCGGCGACGACGACCATCGTCCAGACCAAACACCTGGTGAAGGCGGGTGAAATTGATCCGGAGCATGTCATTACACCCGGAATTTTTGTGAACCGCGTCGTTAATGTTCCAGCACCCGTCCACGAAGATACCCTCATTTCCGAGGGAAGGAGTTACCCATGACCGTCGGCTGGACAAGAGAGCAGATGGCAGCCCGGGCAGCCCAGGACATTCCCGATGGTTCCTGTGTCAACCTGGGAATCGGAATACCGGAACTGGTCGCAATGTTCGTGCCGGAAGGCCGCGAATTCATATACCACACAGAAAACGGAATGCTTGGCATGGGGCCGCCTCCAACCGAGGGGGATAGAGACCTGGACCTGATGAATGCCGGTAAGAAATATGTGACTGCGGTTCCGGGAGCTTCCTATTTTCACCATGCTGATAGTTTCAGCATGATTCGGGGTGGGCATATCGACGTATGTGTCCTGGGCACCATGCA
>CAYUBS010000213.1:0-3354 GCA_964443145.1 uncultured Wenzhouxiangellaceae bacterium
TGAGCTGCACGCTCGCCAGGGACCGCCACAGTGGCACCGAGGTACAGCGCACCGCCAGGTGATAGTGATTCGACATGACGCACCAAGCCAAGACCACGAGCCCGTCCCGTTGCTTGATCTCACGCATCAGCTCGACGAAGCGTTGCGCCTCACCGTCCTCCGCAAACACCCGCTCGCCACGTGTGACCCGGTTGTAGACGTGGTAGATCCCACCCTTGACGAAGATCCTCGGAGCTCTCGGCATAGCGAACCTCTAAAGAAATTCTACCAAGAATTACCGAATGTATGAACCTGGCACCTTTATGGCACCTTTACCTTTATTCGACCCCTGTCACAGCGGCGGGACCGCGACGGATTCACACCGTCTTCCCCACACCCAAGGCATTTGAGGTCTAGTCTTACCGGCGAAACTTCTCAACGTTGAACGTTCAACGTTTAAACGTGTGAACCTCCTATTAATCTACCACCGTCAACGGGAAGGTTGTGGCGTCGTTGGTTCCCGGGAAGGCGTTGGTGCCGTCAATCACGGCCCCGTAGGCCCAGACCTCGCAGCCCGAGCTCAACACCTCGACCGTAGCGTAGGCGTTGTTGCGGGCGCCCGCGCCGGTCTCGGCAAAGACGTCGTTGATCTGATCAAAGCTGTAGGCGGCGAGGGTCCTGATCTCGGCCGAACCGACGTTCGTCCCACCTGTGTTCTTGACCCGAACCCGAACCTGGCAGGACTTATTCGAGAGATTGACCAACCCGACGTTGGTACGGAAATCGTCGTTGCCGGTGAGCTGCGTAAGAAGACCAAGCCCACCCGTGCTCACCGCACCCGCCGCCGACACGCCAGGCATGAAGCTGCCGAAACTCCCGTCGTCGCCGACGTTGTAGGTGCGCGCGCTGACGATGATTGGCTTCGTCGAGTTGACGAGCACCGATCCCGACGACTTGTTGGTGATGCCGAAGAGGGTGACCGCCGCATCGTCCCAGGTCTTGAGCGCGCCATCGGCGACCGTCGTCTTGACCGCGGACTTGCTCACCGTTGTCGGGCCGTTCTTCCAAAAGTAGGTGAAGGTCACGTCGGCCGACGATCCGGAGTAGTTGAGCGCCCCAACCTTGGACCGCCAGAGGGCGCCGCCGACGCCGGGCGAGTGGACGATCGCGGCCAGGAAGTAGTTATAGGCGCCATCGCCGTAGCCGCCACCTCCTCCTCCGCCTCCCCCACCCTGCTGAAGGGTGGCACGGAGCATGTAGTTACCATCATCTTCAAGTTGGAGATTGGCGATTCCGCCTCCCGATTTGAAGCTGTGGCTGGGATTCGTATCGGTGTCCCTCTCCATGTTGAAATCCTCGCCGGTCCACTGCGCGTCGCCGCGGTTGACCAACCAGAAATCGCCGTTGAGGGTCACGGGTGAGGACAACGTCACCTCGTACCAACCGAGTTTGTCGCCGGTGTAGATGGTCCCCTGGCCGAGGACGGTGCTGTCGTCGGGAAGGCCTCCCGAGTCGGGGTAGATAAAGACCTCGTTGGGCCACGGTCCGCCGGCAAACGCCATCTGATTGGAGGCGCAGAAACCGGTGATCTCTGTATTCCCTGGCGTGAAACCAAAGTCGGCGAGCTCGAATTTGACGGCGAACATATGGGTGGGATCGCCGGCAAAACCACCGCCAAAGAACACCGCGGTGTCGGTGATTCCGTTGTCATAAAACGCGTTACCGCAGTCCGAAGTGCCCCCACCGCCGCCGCCGTTGGCGCCGTCGACGAACCGGGTCCCGGTGCTCGAAGGGTCGAGCCAGTCGCGGAGTCTATTGGAGGACGACGAACCGTCCCACCCAATGGCCATGCGGCCAAAGCAATCGAAACCCGCAGGGTTCCCGCAGGACGCCGAACCTCCGGAGAGATAGCCGACCAGACGATGGGTCGCCGGATCCCAGAGCCCGGCACCCGAGGAGCCCGGCTCGGTGGTGCCGGTCTCCCAGTTGTCGACGTTCCAGTGGGTGTTGGCGCCACTCGAGGCGATGCAGCTGGAGCGGGTGGTCAGAGCATCGTCGTTCAGACTGATGGCCTTCGCACCACCATCCGGTTGGTGGATGGCGACGCTGCCGCCGGGAGTGTTCGTGGTGCGGGCGTCCCAACCCGAGTAGTAGGCGTTTACGCTCCCGGCCGGCTCGTCGTCGAGCTCGAGGAGAAGCATGTCGTTGTCCTCCCTCGAGGCGCGAAACGTCGATCCATTCTGACTCGGCTGTGAAGGAGGAGGCCACTCATCGAGATCACCGCAAGAGGAGGACTCGAAGTTCCAGTAAACGACGATCGTCTCGTCGTTGCCAGCGTCCACCCCGCAGTGAAACGCGGATAGCAAGTAGGGAGTGGATGTGTCCGGCACATCCCTGATCAACGTACCGGTGCAAATAAAGGTCCCCTGCGGCACCGTCAATGTGTACAGAGCCACGCTGCGGATCTCGGCCCGCCACGGGTCGCCCTCGGGGCACACGACGTCGATGTTGCACGATCCCTGCTTCTCGGGTCCCCGGTCGAGACCGAGGAAATCACGATAACCGCGGCCGATCCGCCCGAGCTTCAGCTCTGGTTCGAAGACCGGCGAAGGTGGCACGTAGAGTTCGACGACCGCCCGATCGCCCGGCAAGACCGGAGTCCACAGCTCGCCGTGCGCCTTGTTGTCTTCGGACGTGAAGGGTCCTTCGAAGTAACCCGCGTCCTCGCTGAGGATGTGCAGGGTCGCGCCCGGCGGCAACCGGTAAGTTGAAAAACCAAAGTTGAGGTCAGTGGCGTCGGGGGCGTGGATCCGCAACCGCCACAGCCGACCACCGTCCGGGAGAGTCTCCCAGACGCCATCCCCGGCGGGGGTGATCTCGACATCCGATGGCGCGGCGATGCGCAGGGGCCCGGGTCCGGCGGCCGCTCTCGCCTCGTCCTCGGCCAGCAGCGCCGTCCGATCGACGGCCTCGAGCTCGAGAGCCGGGACTAGCTCGATTGCTGCGACCTTGGCAGTCGCAGACCTCGGCGGGTCGCCCTGCCTGGCGTCTGTGGCTCCGCAGAGGGCGAGCGCTACTGTCAAAACCACAATTTTCGAGACGACGGATTGCAGGCATCGAGTCATGTTCATACCTCCACGGATACGGTCGAGTTGTTGACACTCATCATTGTAAAGGTGCCGGGTTCATACATTCGGTTATTCTCGGAAGTTGAGGGCGTCATCGCGTCGGGATGGCGGGGAAGCCGCAAGCATTGAGTCGACTTCGTCAATCTGAGAGCGAAACCGCTCATCTTCAACTCTCCGCTTGGCCCCTCTCCGCCCCCACAGACTTGCCGTGTCGTAGCGAACTCCCAGTACTGAAGCCAGATCTTTG
>CAYUBS010000214.1:0-3347 GCA_964443145.1 uncultured Wenzhouxiangellaceae bacterium
AATCATTGTCAATCAGGGTCGCGTAGAAATAGTACGTGTGCTGGTTTTTCGCGAGAGCAGGGGCTCTGAAGTTCATCGCAGTGTGTTTACCCGCCAGTACGAAAATGCCGTCCTTGAAAATGACAATAAACTGGACCGGTATATTGATGGCATCACCGGGGCCACGATGTCAGTCAGTGCATTAAATCGCCAGGTGAAACTGGCTCTGTTACTGGACGAAAAATTACGGGAAAAAACCAATGACAATAGATAAGGCCAGGCGCCGCAAGACCTTGGCACGCTGGCACCGGCGGTTTGCTATTTTCGTTTCGATCTGGCTGATACTCCTGGCAGGCAGCGGATTGGTGATCAATCATGCTAACGATTGGGGGCTGGATAAGAAGCCCCTGGTTGCACCTTTGCAGCAGTGGGTTTACGGAATAGACGCGGGGGAGCCGGGTTTATGTGAATCGGATATCCCTGAGGGCATCGCATGCGATGAATTATTTGCCCGGCTCCAATTGCCGGTCGGCGTGTTGTTGCTGGGTACGCGGGACCTGTTCCTGCTGGACGACTCGGGCCAGTTGGTAGAAAAGATAAGTGTCAGGCAGTTGGGATTGGCCAGTCTGCAGGCGGTACTTCGCGAGGGTTCAGAAATATACCTGCGCGGTGGCAACAAGGTTGTGCTGACCACGCCGGACCTGGCCGATGGGCAGGTTCTGGACACAGCAGCTGCCGAAGCGCTTGATGGAAGACAGTGGCAGGAGGCCGGGGAAACGGCAGCACAAATCACCTGGGAACGGTTTTTACTGGACCTTCACGCAGCGCGCTTTCTGGGGCCTGTGGCCAGCCTGTTCAACGACCTGATGGCCACGTTTATTTTGATTCTGGCGATATCCGGAATTTGGCTTTATTTCGTGAAGGGTAAAAAGTACGGTAAGGAATCTGTTTGAAATGCCGAATATGAAAATAGAACTAGCGCTATCGCCTTCCAAAGAAGATTTGCAAACGATCAGCCAGGGAATTCAATCCTACAATCAAGGCCATATGCCAGATGACGTGGTCTTTGAAAAGGATACTCGATTTGCTGTATTTGCAAAGAATGATAGTGACGAGGTGGTTGGCGGAATTAGAGCTACAGCGTTTTGGAATTATTGCATTATTGAATTACTTTGGTTGTCTGACGAGGTTAGAGGTAAAGGAATTGGCACAAAATTGATGGGTCAGGCTGAAGCTTTTGCACTCGAAAGTGGTTTTGAATATATTCGGACTGAAACCTTAGACTTTCAGGCCAAGCCGTTTTATGAGCATTTGGGTTATAAAGTGTACGGTCAGTTGAAGGATTATCCCAAAGGGCACACAACGTACTGTTTAGTTAAAGAATTATAAAGAGTTATTCACGATGGGTTGGTTCAGAGACTAAGTCTGTGCCGGGTCGATTTGCCGAACCAGTCGGCGAAGTTCGTGGACCTGTACCGCCGCCTTGTCGTCGTATCGTTGGCTGACATATAGGTTGGCTATCGCCATTACTCCCGGCCCGAGTTGGGGCCGATCAGCAGCTATACGCCGGGCGTAGTCGAGGATTCCCTCGCCTGTTCTGCGCGGCAGTCCAGCCCGGGCCATCCTGGCACAAAAACGGTAGATCAGTTCATCCCGTGGGTCCGGCCTGTCCCTGCGGCGGTTGATGAGCCATACGGTCAGGAAGGGAAGCAGCGTGAGCCCAGTGGCCGCCAGGAACAGCAGGCCCAGCCGGAATGCGTCAACCCGGCCAAGCAACCGTTTCAGGAAATCGGCCTGTTTGTTGTCGTAGCCAAGAATCCAGGTGGCCCAGGCGTAATCGAGGAAATCCCGTTGCAGGATGATCCAGTTGACGAAGCCGAAATCGCGGAAGCGGAGCAAACTCAGGGGGCTATCCGCCAGGAAGTTTTCTTCATCGCGGAACAGATCTGCAAGGCTCATTTCGATCCGCTCGGGTGCGACCGCAGCGGTCGGGTCAACGCGCAGCCAGCCCTGGTTCTTGATCCAGACCTCGGCCCAGGCATGGGCATCGTACTGGCGCACCGTCACGAAATTCTCAGTGGGATGGATCTCTCCGCCCTGGTAGCCGACGACCACGCGCGCCGGGTGGCCGGCCGCCCGCATGAAAAATGCAAAGCTGCCGGCAAAGTGCTCGCAGAAACCACGGCGGGCTTCCCACAGGAATTCGTCAACTGAATGGGTGCCGAGCAGTGGCGGTTCCAGGGTATACACGAAGGAGCGATTGTAGAGCTGCAAAAGCCTTTGGATCAGCGCCTCAACATCTTGTGTTTCCCGCGCCCATTCCCTGGCCACACGAACTGTTTCCGGGTTGGAGCCGGGCGGCAGCGCTCGCTCAAGTTCGTCTCGATATGGGTGCAGTCCCTTCGGTTCGAGCCGGTGGTCGAGCCATGACTGAATGTCGAAATTGCGCCTCTGACCGATCCGGGAGGCGCTGAGCAGTCGCGAATCGCGCATTCGCCTGATTCCGGGTTCGAATGATGCCGGCGTAGAGAGTGCAAAAAGCCAGCGCTGGTAAGTCGGCTCCATGGTCAGTGCATAGCTGATCGGCTCACCCATGCGTACGATACCGCTGATGTCACCGCGCTGCAGGATCGGTCGATCCGGGCCGTAGAATTCAGCCTGCGTCCATTCCCGGCCGTCGAACTCGGAGAATACCAACCCACGCCAGTACAGTTGGTTACGGCTGGGAATTTCGCCGTCGAAGCGAGCGCGAAAAGCCAGCTCGTCGGAACCCACCAGCCGGGAGAAATCACCCGGCGCCATCGTGTCTCCAACACCCGTCCGGGCCTGGTTTTTGGGCACGGGGATGGACCAGAGCGCGCCGAGTCGCGGCATCACGAGAAACAGTACCAGCATCAACGGTATTGAAGTCGCCAGGATCCTCACGGCAATGAGCGATGGCCCTGCTGAGAAGCCCCGATCCTTCGGTTGGTTGATGCTGACCAATGCAGTGGTGGTGATTACGTAGGTCAGCAACACCAGGACGAAATAGGGAATATCCTGTGTGAACACGCAGGTGATGGCAGCCGTGAAATAGGCCACGTAGGCCAGCACGACGGCGTCGCGCTTGTGGTGCATTTCTAGCAGTTTGAGACCGAAGCCGGCAATCAGCATCGCTAGCATTGGTTCAAGGCCCAACAGAGATCGGTAACTACTCGCCAGGCCGACCACACAACTTGCGACGAAGATAGCTTTAAGTGGCCAGGGCGGAAACGGAACTGCGCCGCGATACTCAAGAATGCGCCAGAGCACGCTGGCACCGGCCAGAGCGATAATCCAGACAGGCAGGTGATCGAGGTGCAGGGCGACCACGGCAACAAAAGCCAGCA
>CAYUBS010000215.1:0-1882 GCA_964443145.1 uncultured Wenzhouxiangellaceae bacterium
TCCACACCCGCATATTTTCCGGCCTTCATCGCATCAACAGCCATTGGCGTGTGCCACAGCCAGGGCGTTGAAATAATGACGGCGTCGAGGCCTGACAAGTCCAGCAAGTTACGGTAATCAAAATCATCGCTGCCAAATTCCCGGGCCTTTTTCCGCCCGGCCTCTGCGATATGCTGCCTGCAGATGTCAAGCCGAACGGGGTTGGTGTCACAAAGGGCGACAACCTCGACATCGTCGCGCTTGAGGGAGTTTTCCAGGTGCCAGGTCCCTCTCAGGCCTACACCAATAAAGCCGAGTCTGAACTTTGAGCCGGCTGAATTTTTCCCAAACGCGAATCCCGGAGCAATAGCCAGGGTCGCAGCGGCTAAGGAAGCTGTTTCTATAAAATCACGGCGTTTGAATTTCATTTTTATGGCAGTTGTGGGGTCAGAAGTTATGGGGTCAGAGTAACATGATGGCTCAAAGTGGCCTGACGACTTACGAGCCATTCATACTGCAATTCAGAAAAAATCTATTATGATAATTGTAGGATCGCGCCATAAAACAAATAACCGGCCGATACCAATAACAAAGGAGAGTCGATCATGCGTAACTCAACACCACGAAATTTACTGAGGAAGGCAGGGCTGTTTTTCTTCAGCTTGTCGCTGGCCTCAGCCGCCTCTTTTTCACTGCCACTGGTAGCCGACGAGACCTGTATGTCGCCCTACATGGCGAAAATTACCGGCCAGGAAGACTTCGTCTATGTCTGGACCCTGGGTGCGGAAGGCATCGGGGATGAGCAGGACAAACTGGTAACTGTAGATGTCAATCCAGCTTCACCCAACTACGGCAAGGTGGTCAACTCACTGTCTGTTGGAGGTCGTAACGAGGCCCATCATTCCGGCTTTACCGACGACCGCTATTATCTTTGGGCCGGCGGCCTGGATACGAACAAGATATTCATCTTTGATGTCCACACCGACCCGGCAAAACCAACCCTGCATAAAACAATCGATAATTTTGTCAAAGCCAGCGGCGGTGTCGTGGGGCCCCACACCACTTATGCCCTGCCCGGGCGGATGATGCTGACCGGACTATCCAACGACAAGGATCACGGCGGCAGAACTGCATTGGTCGAATACACCAATTCCGGCGACTTCCTCGCGACTCACTGGATGCCAACCGACGAAGACCTGGGAGGCGCTGAAAAATCCGGCAACTTTGCTGACGGTTATGGATACGATGTCCGCGCCCTGCCCCGCCGGAACGTCATGATCACTTCGTCTTTCACAGGCTGGAACAACTACATGATGAATCTGGGCAAGTTGATGGGCGACCCGGAAGCCATGAAGCGGTTTGGCAACACGGTGGTGGTCTGGGACCTGCACAGCCGCAAGCCCAAAAAAGTCCTGGATGTACCCGGAGCACCGCTTGAGATCCGCTGTGCCTGGGGACCACACAACGATTACTGTTTTACAACGACCGCCCTCACCTCAAAAATCTGGTTGATTTATGAAGATCCTGAAGGCGAGTGGCAGGCAAAAGCTGTAGCTGACATCGGTGATGCGTCCAAGATTCCCTTACCGGTCGACATTTCCATCTCAGCTGACGACAATCTGCTGTGGGTTGACACATGGAACGACGGCAAAGCCCGGTTATTCGACGTTTCAGATCCGTTCAAGCCGGTACAGATCCAGGAAACGAAGATTGGCGCCCAAATCAACATGACCTCCCAGAGTTGGGATGGAAAACGCATCTACTTTACTTCCTCGCTGCTGGCGAATTGGGACAAGGTGGAAGCACCCGAGGGAGAAGACCTGCAGTATTTCAAGTCTTACACCTGGGATGGGTCCAAACTCAATCACGAGTTCAGTATCGATTTCATCGCTGAAAACCTGGG
>CAYUBS010000215.1:1982-3252 GCA_964443145.1 uncultured Wenzhouxiangellaceae bacterium
ATGGGTCCAAACTCAATCACGAGTTCAGTATCGATTTCATCGCTGAAAACCTGGGACTTCCTCACCAGATGCGTTTTGGCGCCTACTCCTTGTACGGCCAGACCAATCCGCTGGTCAGCACGGTCGAGTCTTCCTCCAACGGTTCTGCTGGCGGTCAATAGTGCCCTTATTGAGGGAAAGACACTCCAGGCAGGTGAGCAAATGGCTCACCTGCCTTTTTCTTTTCCTCGTAGTTAGTTCCGGCCTGTCGGCTGCAACACAGCAGGAATCGCCTGAACCGCAGGTGCTGGCACCAGGCTGGACAGAACTGGAATTTGAACCACCCGAGGCCGGTAGCTACAGATTGCCGCCCATGGGCATGGCCGGAGACGGCAATGTACTGGACGGAAACAGCCAGTCCATGACCCTTCACAGCCTGATGGGCGACAAGGTCGTCGTCATGAGTTTCATCTACAGCAGCTGTTCAGATGCCAATGGCTGCCCGCTGGCAACTCATGTTCTGGAAAAGCTCCAGGACCAGCTTCTGCAAGATGCCGGAGGAGGAGAAAATGTCCGCTTTATCAGTCTGAGTTTCGACCCTCTGCAGGACACTCCGGAAGTCATGAAACGATATGGCCGGCCTTATATCTCGGGTGACTTTGACTGGCGTTTTCTCACCACCGCCAGTGATGACGAGCTTGAGCCTGTGCTGAAATCCTATGGCCAGTCGATCATACGTGACCCGGATGCTGATGAAGGAGTTGCTGGCAATATTTCCCATATATTGCGGGTATTCCTGATCGACCGCAGAAAGCAGATCCGCAATATTTTCAGTGCGTCTTACCTTCATGCAGACACCATGTTGAATGATATCCGGACGCTGCAAATGGAGGCGACCCTGCAGGGGCCTGGCGACATCAAACTTGGATACGAAAACAGCGATTACCAGACACAGACTCAGAGCCTGGGCAATCGCCTTGGAACACCAGCAGATCTCTGGTCCTACTCAGAACAACCTCCACTGGGCCTGCCACCCATTCCTGTACCTGAAGCAAACCCCCTGAGCGTTGATAAAATAGAACTTGGCAGGTTGCTGTTCTTTGACCGTCGCTTGTCGCACAACAACACGTTTTCCTGTGCGATGTGCCACGTACCGGAACAGGGGTTTTCCAGTAATGAACTGGCCACTGCGGTTGGCATTGAAGGCCGGACTGTGCGGCGCAACTCGCCAACCATCTATAACGTGGCCTACCTCGAACGCCTGTTTCACGATGGCCGGGAGTCCACGCTG
>CAYUBS010000216.1:0-3241 GCA_964443145.1 uncultured Wenzhouxiangellaceae bacterium
AAGACCGGATATCAGCCCTGGTCAGCGCCAGTGTAGATGTCATCGTTGTCGATACAGCACACGGCCATACCCAGGGTGTTCTGGATCGAATTCGCTGGGTGAAGGCGAATTTTCCTGATGTCCAGGTCATCGGCGGTAATGTAACCACTGCCGAGGGGGCACTTGCCCTGGTTGAGGCGGGAGCCGATGCCGTAAAAGTCGGGCAGGGCCCGGGTTCCATTTGCACCACGCGAATGGTGGCGGGTGTGGGTGTTCCCCAGGTGACCGCGGTGGCCAACGTCGCGGATGCACTCAAGGCAAAAGGTGTCCCGCTGATTGCTGACGGCGGTATTCGTTTTTCAGGTGACTTCGCCAAGGCCATCGCGTCGGGTGCGTGGACGGTCATGATTGGCGGCTTGTTTGCCGGTACTGAAGAAGCACCGGGCGAAGTCGAACTGTTCCAGGGGCGTTCCTACAAGTCCTACCGCGGAATGGGGTCGCTTGGCGCCATGCAGGACGGCTCCAGGGATCGCTACTTCCAGCATGATGTGTCGGCTGAAAAGCTGGTCCCTGAAGGCATTGAAGGGCGGGTTCCTTACAAAGGAACTCTGTCCGGTGTTATCCACCAGTTGCTGGGAGGGTTGCGCTCTTCTATGGGTTACATGGGATGTGACACCATCGAGAAATTCCGCACGGAGGCACGCTTTGTGCGCATTACCAACGCAGGCATCCGGGAGAGTCATGCACACGACGTGCAGATTACCAAGGAAGCACCCAACTATAAATTGTCCTGATAACGACCAATAAAAGATACTGAAGCCATGGCATACGACATTCACCTGCATCGAATCCTGATCCTCGATTTCGGATCGCAATATACCCAGTTAATTGCCCGGCGAATCCGCGAGATTGGCGTGTACTGCGAGATCTGGCCCTGGGACAGCCATCCCGGTGACATCGTCCGGTTTGCAGCCAAAGGCATCATTCTTTCCGGCGGCCCGGAATCGGTGCACGCGGAGGACGGTCCACAGGCACCTGAAGTCGTTTTCGAATTGAACGTTCCCGTGTTGGGGATTTGTTACGGACTGCATACTATGGCGGCGCAACTCGGCGGGACCGTTGAGCCTTCATCGTCCAAAGAGTTCGGGTACGCGCGGGTTACGGTAAACCAACCATCACGTCTGCTGCAGGATATCGAAGACCATATCGACGGGCAGGGCAGGCCTCAGCTGGATGTATGGATGAGCCACGGTGACAAGGTGACCAAGTTACCGGGTGGATTCGAACTGTTGGCGAGTACTGATTCGGCCCCGGTTGCAGCGATCGCTGATGACGGTCGTGGTTATTACGGTCTCCAGTTTCACCCTGAGGTTACTCATACGGCGCAGGGCGATCGTATACTTGAGCGCTTTGTGCACGACATTTGTGGTTGCGAAGAAGCCTGGACCTCGGAAAACATCATCAAGGACAGTATCGCGCGGGTATGTGAGCAGGTGGGCAAAGACCCTGTCATCCTGGGTCTGTCGGGTGGTGTAGATTCCAGTGTGGTCGCTGCGCTGTTACACCGTGCAATTGGTGACCAGCTAACCTGCATCTTCGTAGACACAGGGATGCTGCGCTACCAGGAAGCCGATCAGGTGATGGCCACCTTTGCGCGACACATGGGTGTGCATGTGATCAAGGTCGATGCGCGTGAACGCTTCCTCGGCGCCCTCAAAGGCGTCACCGACCCGGAAGAAAAACGCAAGGTCATTGGTGGGGTTTTTATCGATGTGTTCGAAGAACAGGCCAAGGCCATGGGTGATGCAAAATGGCTGGCCCAGGGAACCATCTACCCGGATGTGATCGAGTCGGCCGGTAGCAAGACCGGCAAGGCTCACGTGATCAAATCGCACCATAATGTGGGTGGGTTGCCGGACTACATGAAGATGGAACTGGTCGAGCCCTTGCGCGAGTTGTTCAAGGACGAGGTTCGCAGAATCGGTATGGAGCTTGGACTGCCCCGTGAAATGGTCTTCCGGCATCCGTTCCCGGGACCCGGGCTTGGGGTTCGAATCCTCGGTGAGGTGAAAGAGGAGTTTGTCGATCTGCTGGCCAGGGCGGATCACATTTTTATCGAGGAATTGCTGCAGAACGACCTGTATGACAAAACCAGCCAGGCCTTTGCCGTCTTCCTGCCGGTTAAGTCGGTCGGGGTCACCGGCGATCAACGTCGCTACGAATACGTCGTTGCACTCCGTGCCGTGGAAACCATCGACTTCATGACAGCCAGGTGGGCTCACCTTCCTTACGAGTTTTTGGAAAAAGTATCCTTAAGAATAATTAATGAAATCAATGGAATATCGCGTGTTGTTTATGATATTTCTGGAAAGCCGCCAGCAACCATAGAGTGGGAATAGGCACGTGGTGAAGGAAAATTCAGATCTGGAAAAATTTGTTAATCCCGCGGTGATGAATTCAATTGCCGGGTATGCGCAGTCTTTTCAGAACGGTCAGCCGTTTCGCCACGTGGTGATCGACCAGTTTTTGTCCGCGGAGTTCTGTGCGCGAATTTGTGAAGAATTTCCAGGTTTTGAATCCAGGCATGCTGTTGACGAAAACAAAAAAGTGGGTGGAAAGGCGACGCGTGAAAAAGTCCGGTCACTGGGCCCGGCGTTCGTACAGGCTGATGACCTGGTCCAGTCCGCTGAATTTCTCACCCTGGTTGAGCAGCTGACGGGGATTCAGCAAATTCACTACGATCCATTTTATTTCGGCGGCGGCACGCACGAAAATCGCGCCGGCCAGGACCTCGATCCCCACGTTGATTTCAATTATCACCCGGTGAGTAATCAACACCGCCGCCTGAACCTGATTATCTACCTGAACGATGATTGGGATGATGAGTGGGGTGGTTCATTGCAACTGCACCGCGACCCCTACCTTGAGCCAGATGAGGATGAGATCGTTACGGTAACCCCGTTGATGAACCGCTGCGTGATCTTCGAAACTACGGAGCATTCCTGGCACGGATTCGAGCGCATCGACTTGCCGGAAGACAAGCAGCACCTGTCACGACAGTCATTTGCGGTGTATTTTTACACCGACGTGCGTCCTGTTGCGGAAACTGCTGTCGAACATTCAACGATATACGTGGAAAGGCATCTGCCCGCGCGTTTTAAAAACGGAGTGGCGCTGGCGGAAGAGGATATAGGTGAAATAAAGCGCTTGTTGACGCGTCGCGACCAGCATCTGAAACGCCTCTACCAGGACATAGAGGACC
>CAYUBS010000217.1:0-3219 GCA_964443145.1 uncultured Wenzhouxiangellaceae bacterium
TCGCCAGGAATCCCAATCCCAGATGGAGTACCGGCATGAAGAGGCGGGGCCTGCGGCCGGTCAAGCACCCGAAGCAGCTGCGGAACTGCCGGAAACCTTTGTCAGGGAAGGGCGTAAAGTCGGTAGAAATGAGCTTTGTCCCTGCGGTTCAGGGAACAAGTACAAGCATTGCCATGGGAAGCTCTCCTAGCGTAACGCCAGGTATTGCGCGTGTAGTTTTTTGACCTTTTCTTCCAGCTCGTTCAGATCGCCGCTGTTGTCGATTGTGTCGTCGGCCAGGGATAGGCGTTGCTGGCGGGTGGATTGGGCGTCCAGGATCGACTGAGCGTGTTCAGGGCTGATTTGATCGCGTGCCATGACGCGTTCCAGCTGTGTTTCTTCACTGACGTCGACGACCAGAACCCGGTTAACCCATTTATAAGCCTTTGACTCGACGTACAGTGGGATGACCAGGAGGCAGTAGGGCGCTTCGACTTCACTCACCCTTGCAAGAACTCTTTCTGCTATCAGGGGGTGCAGGATGCCTTCCAGCCGGGATTTCATGGCCGGATCGGCGAATATGGCCTTACGCATTTTTCGGCGATCCAGGCGGCCTTTGGTATCCAGGTAGTCAGGGCCGAAATGCTCACTGATTTTCTTCAGCGCAGGCTGGCCGGGCTGCACGACTTCCCGCGCGATGCGGTCTGTGTCTATGACCGGTACGCCTAGCCGTAAAAAGCAATCTGATACGGCTGTTTTGCCGGAGGCGATGCCCCCTGTCAGGACGACCGTGAAAACTGTCGGGGTTTTGTCGGGCACTACTCGTTAGCCGAAGTTGCCGGAACCGATGTAGAAATTCATGATCTTCTCGCCCCAGATCAGCGCAATCCAGCCTGCTGCTGCGATGAATGGACCGAAAGGCATGGGCTTGTCACGCTTCATGCGGCCCGTACCCATCAGGACCAGACCCACAACCGCACCGACCACGGAAGAAAGCAAGATTGTCAGCGGCAGCATCTGCCAGCCCATCCAGGCTCCCAGGGCAGCCAGCAGCTTGAAATCTCCGTAGCCCATGCCTTCCTTGCCGGTCAGCAGACGAAACAGGTGGTAAATGGACCACAGGATCAGGTAACCGGCCATGGCGCCAATCACGCTGGAAACAAGATCGGTGTGGATCGACCAGAAACTGGCCAGCACACCTGCCCACATCAGCGGGATTGTCATGTTGTCGGGCAGCAGTTGGGTATCGATGTCGATGCCTGCCATCGCCACCAGCATGGCCGTCAGGAATAACGCGGTAAGGCCCTGCAGATTTGGCCCGAAGTGCCAGATCGTAACGGCGAACAGGATGCCGGTAAGCAGTTCGACCAGCGGGTAACGAAAGGAGATGCCAGTCTTGCAAGCCGAACATTTTCCGCGCAGGAAAAGATAGGAAATGATCGGAATGTTTTCCCAGGACTTGATGCCATGCCCGCATTTCGGACAGTGTGAGCGGGACATCACAATCCCTGGCGGACGCTCCTCTTCCTGCTTTTCCAGTTCCAGCAGTTCACGGCACTGGCAGCGCCAGTCATGCTCCAGCATGGGCGGGATCCTGAGGATCACGACGTTAAGGAAGCTGCCGATCACGGCCCCAAGAAGAAACACCCCTGCATAGAGCAGGGGTGGAAATTCAATCAGTATTTCCAGCATAGGGTTTGATTCTGTCGATTAGATAACCGCAGCCATCTTGAAGATGGGCAGGTACATCGCGATAACCATGGTGCCGACGATCACACCGATGAACACGATGATCAAGGGCTCCAGCAGACTGCTGAGCGCGTCCACCGAGTTATTGACTTCTTCTTCGTAGGCTTCGGCTACCTTGACCAGCATTTCATCAAGTGAACCGGCCTCTTCACCAATCGAAGCCATCTGGATGACCATGTTGGGAAATACGTTTACCTGCTGCATCGCCATTTGGAGGCTATGGCCAACGGCCACATCCTCGCGAATTTTTAAAGCGGCGTTATCAAAAACGCTGTTACCTGTGGCGCCGGCGCAGATTTGAAGCGCTTCTACCAGCGGAACGCCTGCTGCGAAGGTGATAGCCAGAGTGCGGCAGAAGCGTGCAATGGCGGCTTGTTCAAGAATGCCGCCAACAATGGGGATCTTTAACGACGTTCGGTCGATCCAATGCGCGAATTTGGTGGACCGCTTCTTGGCCATGATGAGTCCGACAACGATTGCTATAAACCCAACCAGCACAAAGAGTCCATTGGACCTCAACCAGCGGGAGGCGCCAACAATCATCTTGGTAAAGGCCGGCAGGTCTGCTCCGAAGCTCTGGAATATGCCTTCAAACTGCGGGATTACATAGATCAGCAGGATCGAGGAAACAACAATTGCCACGGCAACAACAGCGGCCGGATAGTAAAGTGCCTTCTTGATCTTACCCTTGATGCTTTCAATGCGTTCTTTATGCGAGGCAATGTTATCAAGGATGGTATCCAGCACGCCCGCGCTTTCACCGGCCTGCACCAGGTTGGTGTAAAGTTCGTCAAACTGGACGGGGAATTTTCCCAGCGATTCAAAAAGTGTGCTACCGGATTCAATATCTGCACGAATTTTGTCCAGCATCGTTCGCATGCGTGGATTTTTTTGGCCGCCGGCAATGATCTGGAAAGCGGTCACCAGTGGCACACCGGATTTCAGCATGGTTGCCAACTGGCGGCTGAATACGGCGATGTCTTTAGAGCTGATACGGCTGCCGGCGCCACCAAACAGTGCTTTGGGCTTCTTCTTTACGCTGATTGGGTTGATTCCCTGTCGGCGTAATTCTGCCCGTACCAGGTTGGGTGTCGTCGCGATCTGTTGCCCTTTCAGCTTGGTGCCGCGTTTGTCCCTGCCCTGCCAAAGAAATACAGTCGGTTGAATCTGAGTCGTTGCCATAACCTAGTCCTTGGTTACCCGGTTGATTTCAATCAGGTCGGTGATTCCCATTGCCACTTTATTCAAAGCAGACTGCCTGAGATCGAGAATCCCCTCTCTCCTTGCCTGGTCGGCGATTGCAAGCGCATCGCCTTTTTCCAAAATTATCCTCGCGATATCGTCAGAAATCGGCATGACTTCAAAAATGCCTGATCTTCCGCGATAACCTTCATTGCATTCACTGCAGCCATTAGGCTCGTAAAGAACCAGGTCTTCAATGTCTTCTTTCGCGAAACCCGCTTGCAGCAACGCTTCGGGCGGAAGGTCCAT
>CAYUBS010000218.1:0-3193 GCA_964443145.1 uncultured Wenzhouxiangellaceae bacterium
ATCCAGACAGGCAGGTGATCGAGGTGCAGGGCGACCACGGCAACAAAAGCCAGCAATACCCAGAACAGGCCGTTGCGGGAAAGCTGCCAGTCAGGTCGCTTCATCGCTCGCTCCTTTAACCCCGTCGATGCCGTAGAGTGCCAGGCTACGGAGCACCGCTTGCCGGTGCGCCCCGCCCTTGTCGGGGGCCTGATCAGTACCCGGAAGCCGTAAGCCATAGACCCGGCCATCGGCGTCGCATGCGCAAACCTGCCACGTCATTCGGGCAAGGCGTTGCTCGGTGTCCATGCCGGTATAGTCGTTCCAGTCCACCCATACCCTGCTGTCGACCGGGTCGCTATACTGCTTGGTCCAAAGACCCTGCTCGCGAGCGTATTGCTTCCAGGCCACGTGCCGCAGGGATTCACCGACCTCGTAGGTTTTCAGCCCTGCGTAATCTTCGGCTCCGGCTGTACCTGAGTAGTGGCCCCCGCTGCTTCCGCTACGGCTGGTTGTATGCAGGGTGTCCGGAACCGGTGCGGGATACACAACCGCGTTGAAGCGAAAACGGAGATAGCTCCAAACGCGCAGCAGGCCGACCGGGGAAACACTCTCTACGGTCAAAAGGCCCGGATCAAGAAAACCCCGGCGGGTCGTGGGCACCAACACAGTGACGAATGTATCTCCGGCATTCGCGAGTGTGATCATCAGGGGTTCCCCTCCCGCGAAGCACAAAGAGATCTGCTCCCGGCGCCGTGCTTTGGGCTGGCTGATGCAGAGCTCGACAGCTGCTGCGTCACCTTCGAACACGGACTCGGCGCGCACCGTTTTGACGCGCAACCCGGACAGCGTGCCATGGGTGACGTGGATGCTGACGATAAAAAAGCCCGACAGCAGGAAACAGAGTACGAAAACCAGATTGTTTTCGAAGTTCGTGCCCAGCAGCCAGAGCGCAAACACCAGGGCCAGGAAACCAAGGCCCGCTTTGGAAGGCAGGATGTAAAGGCGTCGATGGTCCAGATGGTGTTCGCGAGCTGCTTGAGCGCGACGGTCGATCCAGCGCTGAAAGTAGCCCTTCAGTGACTGCCGGATTCGTGACAGTGGTCTCATGGTTGATTCGATGCCGTGTTCAGATCACGTCGACGATGTCGAGGACCTTCCCGATCAGCACCCGGCTCCCGTTATCGTGGCCGCGTCCCGTGCCCTGCAAACGGTGGTTTGCTACGGCGGGGAATACAGTCTGGATGTCTTCCGGGATCACGAATGAGCGACCGTCGAGCAGCGCGATGGCCTTGGCTGCTTGCAGCACCGCCAGGGCCGCTCGGGGCGACAGTCCGAATTCGAAATCTTCGCTTGTGCGGGTGAATTGGATCAAGCGCAACAGATAGTCCACCACAGGTTCCGCCGCGCTAATCTCGTCAACCTCACTCTGCAGGGCCAGCAGCTCGGCGATAGTAAGCAGGGGATCCAGTTCACGCAGGCGCGTCCGTGGGTCACCGCCGGTCAGAATCGACTTTTCAGATGTAAGATCCGGGTATCCCAGGGAAAGGCGCATCAGGAAGCGGTCGAGCTGCGACTCCGGCAGTGGGAAGGTGCCGGAGTGCTGCACCGGATTCTGAGTCGCGATCACGAAAAACGGCTGCGGGAGGTCCCGTGTTTCACCCTCCACTGTAACCTGGCCCTCGGCCATGGCTTCCAGCAACGCGCTTTGGGTCTTGGGCGTAGTGCGATTTATCTCGTCGGCCAGCAGTAATTGGCAGAACACGGGCCCCGGGTGGAAACGGAACGTCGCTTCGGTCCTGTCGTAGACGGAAACGCCCACAATGTCAGCGGGTAGCAGGTCGCTGGTGAACTGGATGCGGTTGAACTCGAGCCCCAGTACACGCGCCATGGCATTGGCCATCGTGGTTTTCCCCATCCCGGGCAAATCCTCAATCAGCAGATGCCCCCTGGCGAGTAGGCAGGCCAGCGCGATCCGGACCTCATCCTCCTTGCCGATCAGCACGGAGCCGATCGCTACAACGACCGCGTCCAGTTTTTCCTTCGAAAGACTCACAGGTAAACCCTTTCATTTAGTTTTGGTCAACCGATGCATGATACAACGCGGGCGGGCATGGATATATGCCCACAGCCTTTTCCAGTTCTTGAAGCTCATCCTCAATGTACTCAGCCAGCACGTGCAGGTTTTTCATGTCGCGGGTGGCAACCAATCCGAATTGAAGCAGCCCATCGTAGCTGAATAAGGTGATGTTCATATGCAGGCCAGGGGTCAGGGTGCTGATCGGGTACATTTGCTCTACTTGTGCCCCTTTCAGGTACAAGGCATTGCGGGACCCCGGCACATTGGATACCAGCGTATGCCCGTTGACCGGCAACTTATCGCTCAGCTTGATCTTCTCGATGACCTCGCCGAACACGCCTGAAATGATTGAATATCGCTCGATTGAGGCTCCGGGCAGGGCCTCGACCTGTTTCTTGACGTTTCGCAGGTTAAATCCAATATCCCGTAATCTGATGTATGGATCATCTGTTGGTTCAGCCATGTCGACCAGCAGGATACCAACCTTGTTGCCTTTGTTCTGATCGCCCGTCTTCCTCAGGCTCACCGGCATTTGAATGCTGATCGGATGGTCGAGCGTGATCCCGCTGTCCGCCAGGTATCGATGAAGTGCGCCGTCGATACAGGCCATTGACACGTGGTTCACCGTCGAGCGCGTGGCACGCCCCACGCGTTTTATCCGTTCCATGGACAACCCCGCGGTCGCGATGCAGCGTCCCGCAGAAGCGCTGCCGGTCAGGGGCGTGTCATCCCTTACATTGAAGGGCACGCTTACAGTGCTCTCGGTCAATCCAATGCGTTCAATGAGCTGTTGGAAAGAGAGCTTGGCCATGCCTCCGGTAACCAGCAACTGTTCCCAGGACTGTCGCCCTACGCCGCGAATGGTCTCGCCAAGAAACTTTGACTTTTCCACGGGGCGGTTGCGCTCAGGCTCAGGCAGCGACCAGATGGGGTTCAATTGCATGTCATCGGGCGACTCGCCCAGGCTGCGGTTCAGCCAGGAGGTCATCGAAAGTCCGTCCGCGTAGCCGTGGTGAATTTTCAGGTAGACCGCAAACTTGCCTCCCTTGACCCGGTCGATCACGTGGAACTCCCAGAGTGGCTTTTTCCGGTCCATCGCCGGTTCGTGCAATTTCGCGACGATATTCTGGACAT
>CAYUBS010000219.1:0-3103 GCA_964443145.1 uncultured Wenzhouxiangellaceae bacterium
ACAGCTTCACCCTCGACGCCTTGGCTCTGAAGCCCTCCGGCTTTTGCAACGTTGGAGTTTACTTGATTTCATATGATATCTTCCTTGTGTAAATGGTGAGAACCTGGCTTGGTGAGGGCAAAGAAGAGCAGAACCCCGGCGAAACTGATGACGGCCCCAAGGGAAAACGCGTCCCGCAGATCGGCGATGTCCATCATCAGTCCGGCAAAAGACGAACCCATCAACATGCCCAGGCTGTGGGCCATGATCATCAGTCCCATGAGAGAGCCCATGGCGTCGGATTGATTGCCTTTGAAAACAGCGATTGCCATATGGGCCGGCATGGAAATGCCGCCGCCGAGACCGAAGAGAATACTTGCGATAACCAGGTCCGTCAGGGAACTGGAACGCGCAAAATAGATCATTCCCCAGGCCACTATCAGGCCGCCGAAAACGATCATCATCCGACGACTGATGTGATCCGCCACATATCCCATGGGCAGGTGGATGATGCCGCTGATGAAGACGCCCAGCATGACCAGGAAGCCGATGTTTGAACTCGACAGTGCAAACTGCGTGTCCGCAAACACCGGTAAAAACCCCCATATAATACCGATGCAGGCGGTATAATTTATCCGGAAACAGAAAAGCCCGATGATTTCCCGATCTTGCAGAAGTATTCGCCATGGCAGGGGCGTCCGGTGTTTCTTCATGACCTTTTCCTCGTGACTGGGCGGTAAAAAGGAGAGGCTAAAAAAAAACCCTACCAGGGACAGAATGCCCATGCTCAAGAACGACGCGTCCAGGCC
This sequence comes from uncultured Wenzhouxiangellaceae bacterium, assembly GCA_964443145.1. Taxonomy (GTDB): domain Bacteria; phylum Pseudomonadota; class Gammaproteobacteria; order Xanthomonadales; family SZUA-36; genus JAHEFT01. Next base: position 789 of record CAYUBS010000219.1, read on the forward strand.
CCAGTAGTCTTTGATGCTTCCACCGAGAATGGGGCCGAGGCTCAAACCAAAGAAAATGGACATATTGAAGAACCCCATGGTAAACCCCTCCCGCCCCTGGGGAGTGATATCTCCAACGTAGGCCTGTATGGCAGGCATCATCATGGAAGAGGCGATTCCCTGAAAAAATCGTATGATCACGAGAGAAGTGACATTTTGGGCCAGCATGAATGCCAGGGAAAGGCAGGCATAGGATAGCAGACCGATAACAATGAGGCGTTTACGGCCTTTTGTGTCCGAAAGTCGTCCAAAATAAGGTAGGAAGAGGGTTCGCGACAGGGCAAAGGACCCGAAAATGAACCCGATGGCCAATCCGCCGGCGCCAAGTTCGTGGGCATAAACCGGCAACAGCGGCACCACGATGCCGACACCCGTGACGGTGACAAAGATGGAGAAAAAGAGAGTGCCAAATATTTTTTTGTCGATACTGGATGTCATGCCATCTGTTTCTGGGTATCCCTCAGAACGGTTTCCACAAGTTCCCGGATTTCCTGGAGCCTGTTATCCGTTATGGCTTCGAAGCGCAGGACCAGGGCGGGTTGGGTGTTGGAGGCCCGGACGAGTCCCCAGCCATCCGGGAACAAAACACGCACACCGTCTATGTCGATGACATCATGGCGTTCTTTGAAATATGCGGTCACCTTGTCTACCACCGCAAACTTGATATGATCGGGACAATCGACACGAATTTCAGGTGTGGAAACAGTTTCCGGGACACCGGCCAGCAGCTCAGGAATTTTTTTGCCGGTGTCGGACAGAATCTCAAGGAGTCGACAGGAGGCATAGACCGCATCGTCAAAGCCGAAATACCGATCGCTAAAAAAGATGTGTCCGCTCATTTCCCCGGCCAGTTCCGCTTTTTCCGATTTCATTTTCTGCTTGATCAAAGAGTGGCCTGTTTTCCACATGATGGCCCTGCCGCCGTTTTTCTCGATATCGTCATACAGCGTCTTGGAGCATTTGACCTCGGAAATGAAGGTGGCGCCGGGTTTTCGGGACAGAATCTCTCTGGAAAAAATAATCATCAATTTATCCCCATAGATAAGATTTCCTTCAGCATCCACAACACCGATCCTGTCCCCATCACCATCATAACCAAAACCGACATCCAGTTTTTTTTCTTTGACCAGGGCAATGATATCCTGCATGTTTTTGAGTACCGTGGGATCTGCCTCGTGATTGGGAAATGACCCGTCGGGGTCGCAATACAGATCGTGCACCTCACAACCCAGACCTTTGATAATCGGGACGGCCGTGACGCCGGCAGTGCCATTGCCGGCATCGATGCCTACCCTGAGAGGGCGGGCCAGGGAGAGGTTGTTAAGCAGGTAGTCCTTGTAGGGTTTCAGGATATCATAGGTTTCGACAATGCCGGCCCCGGTTTCAAAGTCCGCCTCCTTGATGAGCTTTAAGATCATCTGTATCTGGTCACCAAACACCGAATCGACACCACTGCAGATTTTAAAGCCGTTGTATTCAGGAGGATTGTGGCTGGCGGTTACCATGACATTGCCCTGCTTGTTCAAATGGCGGATGGAAAAATAGCCCACAGGTGTTGAGCAGACGCCGATGTCCACCACATGGCATCCGGTGGCCAGCAGCCCCTGGATCAGTTTTTCAGAATATTGATCCGATGTGACACGGCAATCCCGCCCCACAGTGATGTCGGTATTGCCTTGCCGCCGAAGGTACGTGCCGATACCTTTGCCGATGAGCACCACATCCGACGCATCCATATCCTTGCCGGCAATGCCCCTGATATCGTATTCTCTGAACATATGAGGGTTTAACATAGTGTTTTCCTTTCGGTAATAAAATTGTCATACGATTTTATAGAACGCGACGTTGTCGCTTAAGTTCTCAGTCGAGTTGTATTTGGAAATTCAAATTTTAACTGATCGTTTGTTCTAATCTTTAATATCAACATGGTAACGAAAAGCGTTGACCCATGTCAATTGCCAAATAAAATCTACACACGATTTTATTTGTGGGTAGTCAAGCATCTTGATGCTATCAGCTTGACACGTAGGGGCTTGGTCTTTATACTCATCCTTCTTTAACCTCAGCTGACACAGAGTAAGTTGTCTCGCCAATGACAGCGTATCAAAAATATCGACATATCCTCATACTCGTCGTCTTCGGGATCGTCCTGGTGGCGGTCTCTCCTGCGGCTGCCGCGGTTCCGGCGGAAGAGCCAAAACAACTGACCACCACCCAGGCTGTCATTCTCGGCATCGTGGAAGGGTTGACCGAATATCTGCCAATCAGTTCCACCG
>CAYUBS010000220.1:0-3052 GCA_964443145.1 uncultured Wenzhouxiangellaceae bacterium
TGAACTCTCTGAATTCACCATTGGTGATCAACCGGGAGCCAATGGAGTGATCCTGCACCAGTTCCTGGTGCCGTGGCATTTCATTGTCAAAATAAAACCCGTTCTTACGAGTACCAATTTGATGTGTGCCGCCCGGGCGTGAAATGAAGCGAAGTTCGGTACCTCTGGCACTCTCCGGGGTTTTCAGGAAGGGATTCACCGCCGGCATTGCCGGGTTACACGAAAACACATTTTTGATGTCAGCCAGCAGAAGCTCCTGGTGTTGTTGTTCATGGTGGATTCCAAGCGTCACGACTTGTTCGATACTCTCTTCACCTCCGCGCACGGATAATAATTTTTGCATGGCCTCGTCCACATGCTCACGGTACTGCATGATGTCGCGAACCAATGGCCGTGAAAGGTGGCCACGTTGGGGCCGGGGATGCATTTGCCCCGCCGAGTAGTAATAGGAATTGAACAGGTAGTGGTAGTTCTCGTCGAACTGGCGATACTCCGCAAGTTGTGGCTTTAGAATAAATTCCTCGAAAAACCAGGTCGTGTGCGCCAGGTGCCATTTTGCCGGACTGACGTCCGGCATCGTCTGGACCACGAAATCCTCCGGCTCCAGGTGCTGACAAAGTCCAGGTGTAGTTGAACGCACCCTGGCGTACTGGGTCGCCAATGGTGCACCCGGCCGTGTTGGGTTTGAGGCTTCTATTTTTCCGGGCCTTCGCACAGCAACGGGCTGAGTTCAGCGAAACCTTCGTAGCGGGGCAGCTTGTCTTCAATCTCAAACCAGGCAATGCGTTCGGGGTAGAAAGCATGCGCTGTGGGTTTCATGGCCGCAGGGTCATCGAACGTACTGAGATGGAGTTCCACGATCATTCCCAGGTCACCTCCGTCACCTTCCCAGGTGAGCGGTGTGCCGCATTTGTCGCAGTAGGCGCGTGATGCACCAGGCGATGATTCGTAGACACTTCGTTTTTCTCCGGTAAATTCAACCTGCCCCTGCTGGTATCCGGCCAGCGTCACCACGGGTGCTCCGGTGTGTTTGCGGCAGCTTTCACAATGGCAATGTACGATGCTGAAAGGTTCTCCCGTGGTCTCGTATCGGACCGCGCCGCACATGCAGCCACCCGCCATCTTCATTTCATTAGTCATGTGATTCACCCAATCGGTTGCTGCGGGTTCCAATCTTAGCAGACAATATTACCTCCCTATTACCCAGTACTGCCCCCGCATCATTTTATTTTCCTCACAACCCAGGCTTCCTCCATCGGCCACTGTGCTGCCCATTCGGGATCTGCCCAGGCCGCGTCATTCGTTGCTCCAGCGGGCGCCTTCAATTCCACCAGGCGCTCAATAACAAACCCGTTAGCGCGAAGCAGCGCGATCCAGTCCCCATGTGTGAGGTGGAACTCCGTTTCCCCCGGGCAATCCGTCCAATGGGTTTTGTACATGCCAAAGTAGGGACGCAGCAACTCTGTTCGCACAGGACCATCTGATTCATTGTCCGGCATACACATGACTGAAAGTGCCGAGTTCGTCAGAAAAACCAGTTCGCCGCCTGGTTTCAGCAGGCGCGCAGCTTCCGGAATCCACTGGTAGGGGTCAGCCCACAAGGCTGCTCCGTATTCTGATATGGCGAAATCAAAACTCGCGTCGGGGTAGGGGACCGACTCGGCAAAACCCTGTTCGATGACAAAATCCAACCCATGTTCTTTTTGCAGCCGTCTCGCCGTATCCAGTTGATTGGGTGTGGGGTCGATAGCGACGACATTCGCTCCACGCCGGGTCATCCAGGCCGAAACGTATCCGGTTCCACATCCCAGTTCGATACAAGCCAGCCCGGACATATCCGCAGGAAGAAGGCCGGTGCCAGGTTCCGGAATACTCCAGATACCCCAAAAAGGCTGGTCACTGGCCCATGCGTCTTCGGCGCGCTTAACGTAGTTAGTGGCTTCTTTCTGCCAGGCATCAATGTTGCCCTGCAGATATTGTGGGGGCTGATCGTCTATCGTCATAGGCATTCCGTGCCGTCTACTCCAACAATCTTCACGACATCGGATGTTTTAGTGCCGTCTAATCCGACGAGGATGAACTGACCTTCTGTACAGGTGTTAAAAGTTACGCTGAGTGTGCCGTAAGCTTTCAGTTCTGTGCTGGGTGTGGGCATCGTGAACGTGCCGGGTTCGCCAACCAGCATGTTCAATTCAAACGGCACACCAGGCACCAGTTCTTCCAGTGTGACCAGGTCCGATATCAGCCACAGACGTGTTCCTTCGGTGCTATAGCCGAAATAGTAAAAAAGCCACCCGGCAGGTGTCTGGAACACCAGGTAGCCCTCGCCATCCAGGCTGGGATCAAACCAGGGGCCGGAAAAATCGAATCCCGTACCGGTCCTTGAATATTCGATTTCCAGAACGGGGCGGAAGGCTTCGATAGCGTTTTCCTTTGTGTCGAACCGCTTGGCGGTGCGTGACTGTGGCAGTTCGCCAGCGATCAGAATCCAGCCAAAATTCAGTGCCCGGTTATCCAGCCATTGTTGAACGTCTGCCACCATTTCCGGGGACGATCCAAAAGTATAAAAGTCGACTGAATCGACTAAGCGGACTGCGCTTGACTTGTCTGCGAAATCACCGCCAACGTTACTCCAGGTAAAGTTTGGCCACTCGGTATGAATCCAGGTTGCATCTCCAATTTGGGCATTGGCACCAGTGCCTTCATTTTCCAGTGCGTCCGAGGCGCCTTCGCCCCAGTCAGAGGTCAGCTTGAACAATTCGATGATCGTTGCATCAGAGTTTTCACGCGAAAGGTGAAGGCGAAGTTTTGCGGAGGTAATCGTGGCGTCTTCAGGGATCAACTGGTGCACGTTCTTGAACGCGACCACGGCGCGCCGCCGCACGGGTTCAGCCGGGACGCCTGTGAACATGTGCTCTCCGCTCCCATTGCTGAACAGACCGCCCGGGCTTTCATAAAGTGTGTTGTCCTGCGTGGCCGGCAATAGCACCTTTGTTGCCCAGGCCGGGTTACAAACGCAGGCTAACAGAATGGAGAAAATTATCTGTCGTTT
>CAYUBS010000221.1:0-3002 GCA_964443145.1 uncultured Wenzhouxiangellaceae bacterium
CGGCCTTTTGTGTTTGTGACGGCGGAAAAGTTGGGGTTGACCGGGTCGGTGTTGAACGGGTCCGGGAAGGTGTTTGTTTATGCGGAGGGGGCTGTGGAAGCCCTTGACGAACTGGAGGAGGCGCTGGTTCATTCGGCTCCGCCTTTGGCGATTCCTGTGCTGGCTTCTTCGGAAATTGTTGAACCGATTGGTGCGGTTGATTTTGAGATTCTGGCTAGTGATTCTTCGGCGGAGCCGGAGATTCATGTGCCTCCGGATTTGTATACCTGTGATGATTGCCTGGCCGAGTTGACCGGGCCGCAAGAGCGGCGGTTTGGCTATCCGTTTATCAACTGCACGCAGTGCGGGCCGCGTTATACGATCATCACGGCGATGCCCTATGACCGGCCGAATACTTCGATGGCTGGATTTCCGCTGTGCGATGACTGCCTGGCGGAGTACCAGTCGCCGCGGGACCGGCGTTTTCATGCGCAACCGCTGGCTTGTCCGGTTTGTGGGCCGCAGCTTGAATTTGTGAGCGCGGCGGGCTCCAGCAGCACTTCAGAAGTTGCTCTGGAACAAACTATTCGAGCCCTCAACGCGGGACAGATCGTCGCGATCAAAGGTGTTGGTGGCTATCACCTGGTCTGCGATGCGGCCAATGACATGGCAGTTCAGCTTTTACGACAGCGCAAACACCGTCCGGCCAAGCCGCTGGCGGTGATGTTTCCGGTGCAGGGCAGGGATGGTCTTGACGCTATGCGCCAGCAACTGGAACTGGACGAGTTGACGTCCCGGGCCATTGTTGATCCGGCGCGCCCCATTGTGCTGGCGCGCAAGCACAAGGATTTCAACCTGAGCGCTTCGCTGGCGCCCGGGCTTTCAGAGCTCGGTGTGTTCTTGCCGTACAGTCCGTTGCACCACCAGTTGTTGCAGCACTACGGCAAACCCATCGTGGCGACCTCGGGCAATATCAGCGGTGAGCCTGTCATTACCGATAATAAGGAAGCGCAGCAGCGATTGACCGGCGTGGCGGATGTGTTCCTGCACCACAACCGACCGATCGTGCGCCCGGCCGATGACCCGGTGATTCGCCCGATGGCAGGAGCGGCCAGGGCGATCCGTCTGGGGCGCGGGATTGCGCCATTGGAGCGCGTTCTGCCGAAGAACTTACCGCATGCTCTGCTCGCCACAGGTGGGCATATGAAGGTAACCGTGGCACTGGCCTGGGACAACCGGGTGGTGGTTTCTCCGCATATCGGTGAATTAGACAGCCCAAGAAGCAACGATATATTTAAACATATAATCAAAGATATACAGCTATTATATAATGTGAATACTCAGTCAATAGTCTGCGATCTGCACCCCGGTTATTCCAGCAGCCGCTGGGCCGAGCAGCAGGGTTTGCCTGTGCTGCGGGTACAGCATCACGCGGCGCATGCCTCATCACTGGCTGGCGAACACCCGGACATCGTCAACTGGCTTGTATTCACCTGGGATGGCGTTGGATATGGCAGTGACGGAACTCTGTGGGGTGGCGAAGCATTAGCTGGCCAGCCCGGTAACTGGGATCGCGCGGCCAGCTTCCGGCCGTTCAATCTGGTGGGTGGCGATAAGGCCGGGCGTGAACCCTGGCGTTCCGCAGCGGCGTTGATGTGGGCAGAAGGGAAAGGCATTACTCCTTCAGGAATCGATCCGGACGCACTAAGTCTGGCCCGCCAGGGCTGGGAGCGGAAAATCAACGTATTCGAGAGCTCAGCTGTCGGGCGCTTGTTCGACGCGGCCGCCGCCCTGGTGTTGGGACGCAACCTGGCCAGTTTTGAAGGGCAGGGCCCGATGGAACTTGAGCACATCGCTGCACCTGGCTGCGATCCGGTATCCTTGCCGCTGGTGGACGACGCTAACGGTCTGCCGCGCAGCGACTGGGCGCCTTTACTGGATGCGTTGGCCGATGCCGACGTTTCCGCGGAAACGCGGGCCGGGATTTTTCATGAGTCAATGGCACAGGCACTGGTCGACCAGGCATTGGAAGTTCGAAAAACCAGGGCATTCGAGGCGGTTGGGCTCAGCGGTGGCGTGTTCCAGAACCGCAAGCTGACCGAACGGGTGGTGGAGTTGCTGCAGGCCCGGGGTATCGAGGTGCGTTTGCATCGGGAAATCCCGGCCAATGATGGTGGATTGAGTTTTGGGCAGGTGGTTGAGGCGCTGGCAATTGCCGGCAAGACTGGCTCCCGGGAAGATTTGGACGAACGAGGTTGAGGAATGATCACTGACAAGTACATCAGCCTGGCGCACGGCAATGGCGGGCGCTACATGCGGGAACTCATCGCAGAGATTTTTGCGCGACACCTGTCCGATCCGGCCCGTGCCGGCGCACTGGACGTCACCCTCGATGCGGCGCCGATCGATCTCAGCGAAGGTGGCGAGCCGTTTATGACCACCGATGGCTTCATCGTCCAGCCGCTGGAGTTTCCAGGTGGCGATATCGGGTCGCTGGCGATTAACGGCACCGTCAATGACCTCGCGGTCAGCGGCGCCACACCCAAATTTCTGACACTGAATGCCTTTATCGAAGAAGGCCTGGAGATCGAGACGCTGGACCGCATCGTACAAAGCCTCGCCGCAGCGGCACAGGCGGCCAACGTACAGGTTGTGGCCGGAGACACCAAGGTATTGCCAAGGGGCGAAGGCGGCGGACTCTATCTCGCCACAACCGGGGTAGGCTTACGCCCGGCCGGCGTCGACCTGGGCATGCACCTCGTCCAGCCCGGCGATTGCATCGTGGTCAGCGGCCCGATCGGAGACCACGGCATCTCGGTGATGCTGGCGCGTGAAGATTTTGAAATCAGCGGTGACGTACGCTCCGACTGCGGCAACGTCATCGACCTGGCCCGCGCCGCAATGGCCTTCGACGGCCTGCGCTTCATGCGCGATCCCACCCGAGCCGGCCTGGCCGGAGTGTGTTACGAAATAGCCCAGCACGCCGGCGTCACCGTGCGCCTGCTCGAAACTGAAGTTCCGGT
>CAYUBS010000222.1:0-2967 GCA_964443145.1 uncultured Wenzhouxiangellaceae bacterium
GATCGATCCGGATCAGCACGCGATTCAAAGGAAAGAACGTTGAACAACCAAAAGGTCTCGAAGTCACTGCAACTGCGGCAGTTCACGCCGTTTCTCCTGGTTTTTGCGACGATGCTCGCCACCGCCTGCGGTGGCGGAAACGGCGGCGAACACGCCGGCGGCGGCCGCGGTCCCGGCGACGCTGCCGCCAAGGAGGAGCCCGCCATCTCGGTCCGAGTCGACAACGTGGCGCTCGAGCCGATTTCGTCCCTCTACTCGACGTCGGCAACGCTCCGCGCGGACCGCCAGGCGACCGTCATCGCCCGTACCCGCGGTGTCATCGAACGGCTGGTCGTCGAGGAGGGCGATCGTGTCGCGGCCGGACAGCCTCTGGCGTACCTCGAAGATGACGAACAGAAGATTGCTGCAGTGCGCGCGAAATCGGCCGAAGAAAAGGCGAAGCGCGATTTCGATCGCCTTTCGGGGCTGCACGATCGAGGGCTGTCGAGTCTCGATGCATTTGAGGCCAGTCGGACCCAGGCCGAAGATGCCACCCACGCCCTCGAACTCGCCGAACTCGAGCTCTCACGCACCATCATCCGGGCGCCGATCGCCGGCGTGGTCATCACCCGCCACCTCGATGTCGGCGCCACCGTGTCGGACGGCACGCCGGTGTACGACCTCGCCGATCTCGATCCACTTTACGCCGATGTCAACATCCCCGAGCGCCACGTCACCAGCCTTCGCCCCGGTCAGGAGGTTCGGCTGGCTGCGGACTCCACCGACACGATTGCGAGCGCCCTCATCGAGCGCATCGCGCCCGCCGTCGACCCGGCCACTGGCACGGTTAAGGTCACCGTGGCCGTCGAAGGTGAATCGGGACTCCGACCCGGCGCTTTTGTCCGCGTCGACATCGTCACCGACACCCACGAGGAGGCGCTGGTCGTCGAGCGGTCCGCTCTGGTCGCAGAGGGCCGCCGTTGGCACCTGTATCGCCTCGGCGATGAGGACCTCGTCGAGCAGATCGAGGTCGTGCTCGGATTCGAAAACGGCCAACAGGTGGAAATCGACCACCTGGTAGATTCTGAACTCACGCTTTCGACCGGCGACCAGGTGGTGATCGTCGGCGCCCCCGCCCTCTCAGACGGCGCCAAGGTCCGGGTCATGACCGAGACCGAGGCGACCGACGACGAAGAGGCGGCCGGTTGATGACCTTCTGGAACCATCTCGAATATCCGGTCGCGGCGGACTGAAGCATGCTCCCCCGTTTTGCCGTCAACCGCCCGATCACCGTGCTCATGGCCACCCTGGCCGTGTCCACCTTCGGTTTACTGGCCGTCCAGAACCTGCCGGTCGACCTGCTTCCCGACCTCTCCTACCCGACCCTGACCATCCAGACCGAGTACCAGGACGCAGCGCCCGAAACCGTCGAACAATTCGTCACGCGCCCGATCGAAGAGGCCGTGGGGGTGATCCCGGGGGTGCGCGAGATGCGATCGCAGTCGCGGTCGAGTCTCTCCGAGGTCGCGCTCGAGTTCGAGTGGGGCGAGTCGATGGACACCGCAGGGCTCGATGTGCGCGAAAGGCTCGGTCTCGTTGAGCTGCCGCGCGAGGCCGAGATTCCCCGAGTTCTCCGCTTCGACCCATCGCTCGAACCGATCATGCGCCTCAGTTTTGACGGCGATCGCGATCTCGACGAACTGCGTCAGCTGGCCGAGCGCTGGCTCAAACCGCGGTTGGAGGCGGTGGTCGGTGTCGCCGCCGCCAAGGTGCGCGGCGGTCTCGACGCCGAGATCGTCATCGAGGCCGATGAGGATCGACTCGCGGCCCTCGGCTTGACACCGGCAGACCTCGCGCTCGCCTTGCGCCAGGAAAACATCAACCAACCCGGCGGCACGCTTCGCGACTTCAACGCCATCTATCTCGTACGGACAATGCACGAGTTCGAAGATCTCGAACAGATCAGGCGAACAGTGGTGCGCGAAACCGAGCACGGGCGGATTCGGGTCGAGGACGTGGCGCGGGTATTCCGCGGCCACCGCGACCGCGATGAGATCTCGCGGCTCAGCGGCCACGAGGTGGTGGAAATCGATCTCCACCGCCAGGGAACAGCCAACACCGTGGCGGTCGCCAGGGCGGTCAAGGAACGACTCGACGAGCTGCGCCATGAGATGCCGGCGGACCTCCACATCGAGATCCTCACCGACCTCTCCGCCTACATCACCGACGCCATCCAGATGGTGTGGTCGGCAGCCTGGATCGGCGGGCTCCTGGCGATCCTGGTGCTCTTCTTCTTCCTCCGCGATCTCCGGGCCACCGCGATCATCGCGCTCACGATTCCGGTATCGGTCGTCGCCACCTTTCTCTTCATGGACCGCGCCGGGGTCTCCCTCAACATCATGTCGCTGGGCGGGCTTGCCCTCGGTATCGGTATGTTGGTCGACAACTCGATCGTTGTTCTCGAGGCGATCGACCGCCGCCGCGCCGAGGGGTTGGCGCGAGCCCAGGCGGCCATCAAGGGCGCGGGCGAGGTGGCCGGCGCCGTGACAGCGGCGACCCTGACGACGGTAGCTGTCTTCTTTCCCATCGTTTTTGTCCAGGGGGTCGCGGGTCAGCTCTTCCGGGACCAGGCCGTCACCGTGTGTCTTTCCCTCGTGACCTCCCTTGTGGTTTCGCTGACCCTGATCCCGGCTCTCTCGGGCTTTACCTCCCGGGCCGGTTTTGAAAGCGCCACGCGTTTTGCCGGTCGTCAAACGGGCGATGGCGAGCCTCTGCCTTTCACCTTCCGATTCGCGGGTTTCGAGCTCGAACCGATCGGCAACGGGGTGTCGCTGATCAGCCGCATCCTCACGATCACGCTCTTTCCACTTCGTTTTCTGCTGCTGGTCGCCGCACTCGCGGTGGGCGCCCTGTGGTGGGTCTTCAGCAGGGTCTTTCAGATCATCGCCACCCCTCTGACCAGTGTCCTCGATTGGATCGGCCGGGCGT
>CAYUBS010000223.1:0-2945 GCA_964443145.1 uncultured Wenzhouxiangellaceae bacterium
TCTGCGACGCCATGGTGCGTTTCCAGATCAGATCGTAGAGCTTGAACTGGTCGGCCTCGAGTGTCGATCGCAGGCTGGCCGGGGTGCGGAAGCGGTCGCCCGCCGGTCGGATGGACTCGTGGGCCTCCTGTGCGCTCTTCGATTTCGAGCGATAGACGCGCGGCTGTTCGGGCAGGTACTCGGCGCCGTAAAGTTCCCGCACCTGGTGGCGGGCGGCGCTGAGGGCCTCACGGGACAGAGTCAGCGAGTCGGTTCGCATGTAGGTGATGTAACCGTTTTCGTAGAGGCTCTGGGCGATCCGCATCGTGCGCCGGGCGTTGAAACGCAGTTTGCGCCCGGCCTCCTGCTGCAGGGTCGAGGTCATGAACGGGGGGTAGGGGCGGTTGGTGAAGGGCTTTTCCTTGACCTCGGTGACGGTGAATTCCGCGTTTTCCAGTTCGCCGGCGAGGGCCTGAGCCTGATCGTGATCGAGGACCAATGCCTTCGTCTTGAGCTCGCCGCTCTCCGGGTCGAAGTCCTTGCCGATGGCCACCTTGGCGCCGCCGAGTTCGGCGAGCTTGGCGGTGAATGCAGTCGCCTCGTCGATCTTTTTCAGGGTCGCCTCGAGCCCGCAGAAGGCCGATTCGACAAACCGCATTCGTGCTTGTTCGCGAGCGACGATGAGCCGTGTCGCCACCGACTGGACGCGCCCGGCGGAGAGCTTTGGCCGCAGCTTTTTCCAGAGAACCGGTGAGACCTCGTACCCGACCAACCGATCCAGGATGCGCCGGGTCTCCTGGGCGGCGACCAGACGGCTGTTGATTTCGCGCGGCGTCTGCAGGGCGTGGGCGATCGCAGAATCGGTGATTTCGTGAAAAACCATCCGTTTGACCGGGACCTTTGGTTTCAAAACCTCGACGAGGTGCCAGGCGATGGCCTCACCCTCGCGGTCTTCGTCAGTGGCCAGGTAGAGCTCCGAAGCGGCGGCGAGCTTCTTCTTGAGCGTCGTGACCTGTTTCTTTTTTTCCTGCGGAACGATGTAGAGAGGCTTGAAGCCGTTGTCGACGTCGATACCGAGCCGCGCCCACGACTTGCCCTTGTACTGCTTCGGAATCTCGGCGGCGGAGGGCGGCAGATCGCGGATGTGGCCGATGGAAGACTCCACGACATAGTCCGGCCCGAGGAACCTGGCGATGGTCCGAGCCTTGGCTGGCGACTCGACAATAATGAGGGGCTTGCTATCGGCCATAGGGCCCATAGGAGAACGGAGCGCGGTCTGCTTGTCAAGCAAAAGGTCCGAAAGAGATGCCGGCTTCGGGTGGTATGATCTGCCGACGCTGCACGCGCTGTGGAGTGGAAAAGAGCGATGAGGAGTCGGTGTGGGACCGTGGTTGGTTGAGGTTAAAACTCCGGAAGAACTCGAACCGTGGCTCGACGGCGGACCGCCGGAACGGCCGCATTCGACGGTGATGGTGGTGCGCGGCGACGGGCCGATGGTGCGGGCTTTCTTGCCCAACGCCCTCGATGCCGCAAAAGTAGATGCGAAACGGGTCGTGGTGTGGCTGAAGAATACTGGGGCGCTCGATGCCGAGAACACCACGAGGGTTTTCGGGGACGGCGACTGGTGCCTGGCCGCGGCGCTCGGTGGCGACGGAAACACCGCCGCATGGGTGAGCCGCGACAGGGTCGAAGTCGAGGACGCCGCCTTCGCGTTCGCCGAGGCCGAAAAAGTCAAGAAAGTTGAACTCATCAATGTCTGAGATCCCTGACAAGTACAAACACCTCGAAATCGAAGACAAGTGGCGTCAGTTGTGGGACGAGTGGGGCATCTACCGCTGGGACCCGGAGGTGCCGCGGGACCAGACATTTGTTGTCGATACGCCGCCGCCCACCGTGTCCGGATCGCTCCACGTCGGTCATGTCTTCAGCTACACGCACCAGGATCTGTTGGTGCGCTACCAACGGATGACCGGTAAGAACATCGCCTTCCCTATGGGGTGGGACGACAACGGCCTGCCGACAGAACGCCGGGTCCAGAACCTTCTCGGTATTCGATGCAACCCCCATCTCGCCTACGACCCGGACTGGCGGCCGGACCCCGCCGGCGGTAAACGCAAGGAGATTGAAGAGGTCTCGCGGCGCAACTTCATCGAGGCCTGCGGCGTCGTCACCGAGGAAGACGAAAAGGCATTCGAACATCTCTGGCGCCATCTCGGGTTGTCCATCGACTGGTCCGAGCAGTACGCCACGATCGACGACCACTGCCGCCGGATCTCACAGGCAAGTTTTCTCGATCTGGTGGCCAAGGGGCAGGTCTACAACGTCGAGTCGCCTACCATGTGGGACATCGATTTCAAGACCGCGGTCGCCCAGGCCGAGGTCGAGGACCGCCCGCGCCAGGGCCTGTTTTTCGATCTTCGCTTCGGTGTCGAGGGCGGCGGAGAGCTCAAGATTTCCACCACCCGGCCGGAGCTGCTTGGCGCCTGCATCGCCGTGGTCGCCCACCCGGATGATGAGCGATATCAGGACCTCTTCGGCAAATACGCCATCACGCCGCTGTATGGCGCGCGAGTTCCGATTCTTGCCGCCGAGCACGCCGATCCCGAGAAGGGAACTGGCATCCTCATGGTCTGCACCTTTGGCGATACCATGGATGTGGAGTGGTGGAAGGGCTCGGGTTTGCCGCTGAAGCAGCTCATCGGTCGCGACGGCCGCATGGCGCCGGCGACGTTCGGTGAAGCGCCGTTCGAAAGCGTCGACACCGACCTGGCGCAAAAAACTCACGACGAAATGGCAGGCCTCTACATCACCAAGGCCAAGAAGAGGGTGGCTGAACTGCTGGCGGAGGAGGGGAGTCTTCCCGGGTGGCAGGGGGCGGCGCTGGTGGATGAGCCGCGGCCGACCGACCAGGTCGTCAAGTTCTACGAAAAGGGTGACCGCCCGTTGGAGTTCGTTCCGACCAGACA
>CAYUBS010000224.1:0-2893 GCA_964443145.1 uncultured Wenzhouxiangellaceae bacterium
CCTCCAGCGGAGCTAGTTAAGCGCCGTCGCAGGGGGGGACCAAAACGGGGACCGAACATGATTGGATGCTAGTAAGTCGCTGTATCAATGGCGGTTACACCTGATGATTGGCGGAGGGAGTGGGATTCGAACCCACGGAGGCGTGAACCTCACCGGTTTTCAAGACCGGCGCCTTCGACCACTCGGCCATCCCTCCAGGGTCCACAACTTTACAGTCTCCGGCCTCCCACGTACAATACCCCTTCCGGTGCGGAGAGGTGCTGGAGTGGCTGATCAGGACTGCCTGCTAAGCAGTTGTCTGGGGTGACCTGGACCGCGGGTTCGAATCCCGCCCTCTCCGCCAATGAAAATCGAAGCCGCCGCAACCGGCGGCTTTTTTTGGAGAAGAAGCATGGCAGGCCCGGTGAGAACCCGAATCGCGCCCAGCCCGACAGGCGATCCGCACGTCGGCACGGCCTACGTTGCGCTCTTCAACTACGCGTTCGCGCGTCAGAACGGGGGCCGGTTTATCCTCCGTATCGAGGACACCGACCGCGGGCGTAGCACCCTCGAGAGCGAGGCCATGATCCTCGACGCGCTGTCATGGCTTGGTCTCGAGTGGGACGAGGGGCCCGATGTGGGTGGGCCCCACGGTCCCTACCGCCAGAGCGAGCGCACCGAGATCTACCGCGAGCATGTTGATCAGCTGGTTGCGTCCGGCGCCGCCTACCCGTGTTTCTGTACCCGCGAGCGCCTCGAGACTCTGCGTGCCGAGCAAAAGGCCGCCAAGGAGCAGTTCGGCTACGATCGCCACTGCCGCGCCCTCGATCCTGACGACGTCCGCCGCCGAGTGGATGCCGGCGAACCCCACGTCATCCGCCTGGCGATGCCGACCTCCGGCGAGACTGTGGCGAATGATCTCCTGCGTGGCGAGATCTCGATCGCCAACGCCCAGGTCGACGACCAGGTGCTCCTCAAGTCGGACGGCCACCCGACCTACCACCTCGCCAACGTCGTCGACGATCATTTGATGGAGATCACCCACGTCATCCGCGCCGAGGAGTGGATCTCCTCGCTGCCCAAGCACATCCGGCTCTACGAAGCGTTCGGGTGGACGCCGCCGGTCTTCTGCCACCTGCCGCTGCTGCGCAACGCCGACCGCTCGAAAATCTCGAAGCGAAAGAACCCGGTTAGCCTCGACCACTACCGCCAGACGGGTGTTCTGCCGGAGGCGCTCGTCAATTATCTCGCGCTCATGGGTTGGACCATGCCCGATGAGCGCGATCAGTTCACCCTCGCGGAGTTCATCGCTGATTTTCGCCTCGACGATATCAGCCTGGGCGGGCCGGTCTTCGATCTCGAGAAGCTCAGGTGGCTCAACGGCAAGTACATCCGCGATCTTCCGCTCGAGGAGTTTCTCGAGCGGCTGCGTGGGGGAGTGCTGTCGGACGACTATCTGCTTCGGATTCTGCCTCTGGTTCAGGAACGCGTCGATACCCTCGCCGACTTCGTGCCCTATGCCGAATTTTTCTTTGTCGATGACGTCGAGTACGATCCCACCGCACTGCCCAAGATGGTGGCAAAGAACCACACCGCGCCGCAGACCGCCAAGGCCTTCCGCCTCCTCCTCGAGAATGACCTCGATCCAATTCTCGAGTGGGAGGCGGAGAAGATCGAGGAGGCCGTCAGAGGATTCTGCGAGGAGAACGACTGGCCACCCAAGGAGCTCTTCATGCCGGTGCGGGTGGCCCTGACCGGGCGCACCGCCACACCGCCGCTGTTTGAAACCATGGAGGTTCTGGGCAAGGCGCGGTGCCGCTCGCGTCTCAGGCGGGCGATCGAGACATTGCGGGGGATGAAAGTATGACCGGCAACGACGAAACCGACAACGAGCGGCTCGACTTCATCCGCGAGATCGTCCGTTCGGATCTGGCAAGCGGCAGGCATGGTGCGATCGTCACCCGATTTCCGCCCGAGCCCAATGGTTACCTCCACATCGGCCACGCCAAATCGATCTGCCTCAACTTTGGAATTGCCGACGAGTTCGGCGGTCGTTACCACCTGCGTTTCGACGACACCAACCCGGTCAAAGAGGAGATGGAGTACATCCGCTCGATCGAGGAGGACGTGCGCTGGCTGGGATTTGATTGGGGCGACAATTTGTTTCACGCCTCGGACTACTTCGAGCAGCTCTACGAGTGGGCGGAGCATCTGATCAAGGCTGGCAACGCCTACGTGGATGATCTCAGCGCCGAGGAGATCCGGGCCCATCGCGGAACCCTGACCGAGCCCGGAAAGGAGAGCCCGTACCGGAATCGCAGCGTTGACGAGAACCTCGAGCTTTTCCGGGGGATGCGCAACGGCGACTTTCCCGACGGCGCCAGGGTGCTGCGGGCCAAGATCGACATGGCGGCCGGCAACATCAATCTCAGGGATCCGGTGCTGTATCGGATTCTCCATGCCGAGCATCCACGAACCGGGGACGCGTGGTGCATCTACCCGACGTATGATTTCGCGCACGGGCAATCCGACGCCATCGAGCAGATCACCCACAGCCTGTGCACCCTCGAGTTCGAGGCCCATCGACCGCTCTATGACTGGCTCGTGGAGCATCTGCCGGTGCCGTCGAAGCCGCGCCAGATCGAGTTTGCGCGCTTCAATCTCAGCTACACGGTGCTCTCCAAGAGACGGCTCCTCAAGCTCGTCGAGAGCGGTCATGTCAATGGTTGGGACGATCCCAGGATGCCGACCCTGTCGGGTCTGCGGCGGCGCGGCTACCCGCCCGCGGCCATTCGTGATTGCGTCGAGCTTGCCGGTGTCGCCAAGCGCGACAGCGTGGTCGATCTCGCATTCCTCGAACACTGCGTCCGTTCGGAGCTCAACCAAACGTCCGAGCGCCGGATGGGTGTGCTGC
>CAYUBS010000225.1:0-2893 GCA_964443145.1 uncultured Wenzhouxiangellaceae bacterium
CTTGCGCTGGCCTTCGCTGCCAGCTGGAATCGACTGGAAAAACGACTGGACAGTGTCCTGAGTTCCATTCGTGGAATCAGCTTTGCCGAGTACCGCCTGTTGCGGGCCCTGTCGGATGCGCCCAACTCGTGGGCCAGCCGGGTAGACCTCGCGCAGTCCGTCGGGCTGACACCTTCAGGGGTTACCCGCGCCCTGCGACCGATGGAAAAGATGGGCTATGTCACCACGGCAAAGAGCAAGCGCGATGCGCGACTGGCGCTGGCCTCACTGTCCCCGCACGGCCAGGACCTGGTCAATGATGCCTCAGGCGTGGTGAACGACATCATGAAAACCATCCTGGAGCGTTCCCGCAAGACGCCGCCACAGGTCGATGAAATGATCGAACTGCTGGAAGACTTTGGCCGCTAGGGATTTTGGCTCTTCTTAGAGCTGTTTTTGCTCTACCGTTGCTCGGCTATGGTCCGTGTTTTCGAAGTCACCTCATCACCCGTATGAAGCGTTGATTTGCGCTCAACCAGCAAGAGGTGGCATTCCTCTGCGGCCACCGGATTGTGTCGAACACCTTTCGGGACGACGAACATCTCGCCTTCACGCAGATCAACAACGCTGTCTTCCATTTCGAGTCGCAGGTGGCCTTTGAGTACCAGAAACAGCTCGTCCTCATCGTCATGGCTATGCCAGGTTAATTCGCCCTGAACTTTGGCGACCTTAATGTATGCATCATCAACCTCAGCAATGATGCGCGGAGACCAAAGGTCCGTCAGTGATGCGGCGATTTCTTTTGGTGATACTTTTTCTGACATGTCTGCTCCTGCCGCCTTAACCGATGGTGTCGGCAAACAGCCGCAACCAGTTCTTCCCGAGCAGGCGCTCAATATTAGCCTCGCTCCAACCACGGCCTTCCAGAACCCTTGCGACGTTGCGGAATCGATCGGTGGTGTCCAACTCCGGTATCCACGGGGGCCAGCGCACCTCGTAGCTTGGCTTGAAGTACTCCAGGCGGGGTTCATACCACTCTTCTTTTGTTGCCCAGGACGAGATTCCCTGGGGTGGGAAATCGGTGGAAAGTGCGACGTGTTCAAAACCGGCAACCGAAACGGCGTGCTCGATGTGGTCGGCGTAGTGCTCGATAGTGGTTTCGCCGCCCGGGTCGGGTCCGATGAAATAACCCAGGGCACAGATGCCGATGACACCACCCTTTTCAGCACAGGCTTTCAGCGCCTCATCAGTTTTGGCACGGGGATGCTCACGAATTGCGGCACAAAACGTGTGTGTCATGGCCACAGGTTTGGCGGAAAGCTCGATGCCATCCAGCGTAGTCTGCCGCCCGCAGTGAGAGAGGTCTACCATCACACCAACCCTGTTCATCCGCTCAACCACCTCCACCCCGAAATCCGAGAGGCCTGCGTTTGTCCGTTCCAGGCAGCCGTCGCCAAGCAGATTGCGGTAGTTGTAGGTGAGTTGGAAACTGCGCATGCCGAGGGCGTGCAAAGCCTCTACGTTGTCGGCGTCGCCTTCCAGCATCATCGCATCCTGGAAATTCATCATCACTGCCGTGCGCGCACTCTCTTTTGCACGTTCGAAATCGGCAGCAGACAAGGCCAGCAACAATTGGTCGCCATGTTCCTCAACCCGCCTGCGCCACATCAGAAGTTGGTCAATAGCGGTCTGTAAGTTCTGCCGGTCCAGGCTCTCAATGATCCCGGAGTAGCCAGCCTCCTTGAGTGCGGCGAACACTTCATCGCCCCAGTCCCTGCCAAAACAGAGTGCGTCAATCACCAGTGACCGTTGGTACACATCATTTGTGGCGCTCTTTGTTACCGACGGCAATGCCGCCATGGCTACAGCGCCTGCCATCAACTGAAGGGTCTGTCGTCTTGTTGTCATTTTGTTAGCTCAAGTGAAGGTGTTGGATCCAAACAATTGAATTGGAATTTGTCTACTTAATCACGACGAGGCAGTTGCTGACAATTTTCTTCTGTTTTCCTGACATGCACACAGCGGTCCTCCTGATACAACATGATCGTGAGTCCGACCGTGTTCAAACAGACTGGCTACCGATTTTTCTTTTTCTCCAGAGAAGAAGCTCGTGCCCACATTCATGTAGTATCTGGTGATGGCGAAGCCAAGTTTTGGCTAGAGCCGAAAATTGCGCTCGCCAGGAACTATCATTATTCGAAAGCACAGTTGAAACAGATCAAATCAATCATCGAGGTTCGCCAAAATGAACTCCTTAGCGCCTGGTCAAGACACTTCAGAAGTTGAGGTTACTAACATCTCGACACACGGCTTGTGGCTTCTTGTTCGTGATCGCGAATTATTCCTATCCTATGAGGATTTCCCCTGGTTCAGGGAACAGTCGGTTAAGGCAATTCTCAATGTTCAGGAGTCCTCTCCCGGACATTTCTATTGGCCGGAAATCGATGTGGATTTGTCAGAGGAAATGATTGATGATCCGGGGAAATTCCCACTGAGGGCAATCATTTCTTAGCAGTCAACAAGACCGTTACGCTCCAGATCAATTCAACTGGAGTCCACATTGAATAAAATGGTTAGATTCCATTCCCGTTGAGAAACCCATGCTCCTCTACAATCCCAAAACCTACCGCGGCCAACACCCCGAGACCCACACCAATGAGATGCTGGAGGCCGTTACGGCCTGGTTCGAAGCCAAAGGCCTGAAGAGCCTGAAGCAGGACTGGCACGACAGAACCTGGAACCATGACTTTGTCGCCTTCATGAAGTCACAGCAGGTGCTGGCCACGCTGATGACCCCGCAGGGCTACGGCGACAACGCAGCCTGGAACACCCTGCGAAATTCGGAGTTTGCGGAGATTACCGGCTTTTACGGCATTACTTACTGGTACACCTTTCAGGTTTCAATGCTGGGACT
>CAYUBS010000226.1:0-2882 GCA_964443145.1 uncultured Wenzhouxiangellaceae bacterium
TTTGACGCGTCGTCCTTCACCTCCGATCTCGACCAACAGCGCACCGCGGTCCAGAGTAGTCTCCGCAGCAGGCTTCAGATCAGGGCGCAGGGTGAAGCGCGGCTGAAAGACGGCGAAGCCGCGGTCGAACGCGCCCGTATTGCGCTCGCGAAGACGCGGCTTGACGCTTCGGTGCCCAAGACCCTGCACAGCCGCTACGATCACCGCAATGCGCAACTCGCGCTCACGAGGGCTCGGGCCGAACACGACAAGGCGGTCGCCGATCTGCAGGCCACGACCGCCTCGGTGGAGTCCGACATCCGAGTGAACGAGGAGCAGCACCAACGTCTCGTCCGCGAGTTGAAGGTTGCCGAGGAGGCTGTTGTCGAACTCAGCCTGACCGCTCCGCGCAGCGGCATCGCGGTGGTTGAGAGGCACCCCTGGCAGGATCGGAAGTTCCAGGTCGGCGACACCGTCTTCACCGGTTGGTCGGTGGTCGGCATTCCCGATCTCGAGAGCCTTCGCGTGCGAGCGTCCCTGAGTGATGTCGACGATGGCCATCTGTCGATCGGAATGCCGGCCCTGTGCACACCCGATATCGAGCCCGATCTCCACCTGCCGGGCCGGGTCGCAGACATTACATCGATCGCCCGGGAACAGAGATTTGCGTCGGAGCGTCGCGGTTTCGATGTCGTCGTCGACCTCGAGGGGACGTGGAACGACACGCTGCTGGTGCCCGGGATGTCGGTGCGGGTCGAGATCGAGGTTCGGGGTGAGGAGGCGCTGCTGGCTCCGAGAGCGGCAATCGATCTTCTGGCCGTTCCTCCCCGGATCCTGCAATTCGACGGCACCTGGGCTGAGGTCTCCCTAGGACCCTGTTCGTCCCAGAGCTGTGTGGTGCTCGAGGGTCTCTCCGCAGGCGACCGGCTCGCGGCGGTCGCGGAACAGGGATCATGAGGTCTTCACGGCGTATCGTGGTTCTCGCTCTGGTGGTGCTGCTCGCGGCTGTGCTGTTTCGTGAACTGGTCTCCAGGCTGGGCCGGCCCGAGGGCAGCCTTCTGGTCGAACGCGGCGACCTCGTGATTGCGGTGGAGGTCACGGGCACGTTGCACGCGGTGGAGAGCTCGGCACTCGGTCCGCCGCAGATCCGGGACATGTGGCAGTTCAAGATCGCCATGATGGCCGAGGAGGGCAAGGAAGTGACGGCCGGTCAACCGGTCCTGGCTTTTGATACGTCGGAACTCCAACAGCGGCTCCAGGCCAAACAGGCGGACCTCGATACCGCAAAAACCGAGGTTGAGATGAAGCAGGTGGCGATGGCGGTCTCCGAGGTCGACGATACCCTGGCCTTCGCCGAGGTCGAGGCGAGGCTTCGCAAGGCGCGGTTGATGGCTTCGCAGCCGTCTGATCTGCGATCGAATATCGAGGTCGAGAAGGCCCGGCTCGAGTTCGAACTCGCCGAACTCGAGGTGGATCTGGTTCGCCGCAGTATCGACGCAGCTCGGCGGGCCGGTGCCGAAGAGCTGGCCATGGTCGAGGCCCACCTGCATCAGGTGGAGAGCGAGGTCCGGGTGATTGAAGAGGGCATCGGGCGGATGACCCGGGTGGCGCCGCGGGATGGAATCGTCATCCACGTCACCAATTGGCGCAACGAGAAACGAAAGGTCGGCGACCCGTGCTCAGTTCGGGACATGGTCCTCGAGATCCCGGATCTCGCGACGATGGAGGGCGAAGGGGAGGTCGAGGAGGCGCGAGCGGGACGGGTGGGTGAGGGTCAGAACGTCGTTATGCAGCTGGACGCCTACCCGGATCGTGACTATCGGGGCACCGTCAAATCGATGACTCGAGCAGTCCAGGAGAAGAGTTGGCGCAATCCGAGCAAGGTGGTTCGTCTGACACTCTCTCTCGACCAGACCGACCCCGAGAGAATGCGCCCTGGCATGCGATTCCGCGGTGAAATCGAGATCGAAAGGCATGAGGATGTCACTCTGATTCCTATCGAGTCGGTGGCTCGTGAGGGAGGCGCGCTGATCGCACAGCGCCACTCCTTCGGCGGCTGGCGCCCGGTTGCGATCGTTGTCGGCCGCCGCAATGCTGACCAGGTTGAAGTGCTTGAAGGTCTCGAACCGGGCGATGTGGTTGCCGCTGGTGTTGTGCCATGAGTCGCCGGTGGGTCTTCATTGCTCTGGCGTTGTCGAGTCTCGTGGCCGTGATCGTGGTCATGGCCGCCGGGGTCGCGGGTCTTTCCGAGCCCGTGGTTCCGACCATGAGGGTGGAGAGCTCGCCGTTTAAGGTCCGCGTGGTCGCGGAGGGCAACCTGTCAGCGGTGCGCAGCACCCCGCTCGCGGCCCCAATGAGGCCCCAGATGGCGTTCACCGTGGCGTGGCTGGTGGACGACGGTGCCCTGGTGAAAGAGGGTGATATCGTCGCCCGCTTCGACCCGAATCAGCTCGAAAGAAATCGTGAGGATGGTCTGACTGAGAGGCGGATCAGCGATCACAGGATCAGCTCTGCAAAGACCAATCGTGAGGTCACGGTGGGGAAGCTCGACCGCGACACCGATGTCGCGCAACAGGAGTTGGAGGTCGCGCAGGAGTTCCAATCGACCGACGACCTCAGCTACTCGAAGATGAAAATCATCGAATCACAGATCGATACCCAGCTGGCCGAGACCCGGGCGGACCACGCCCGCACGTCACAGGTCATCCAGGACCAGCTCTCCGAGACCCAAATCGACCTGCTGGCGATTGATCGGCGCAAAGCGGACCTCAGGGTCCAACAGGCAGTCGAAGGCCTTGCCGCCCTCGAGGTGAGCGCACCGCACGGTGGGATCGTGATGCTCGAGCGGGACTGGCGCGGCAATACCGTCAGGGTCGGAGATTCTGTGTGGCCCGGCCGGCCGC
>CAYUBS010000227.1:0-2879 GCA_964443145.1 uncultured Wenzhouxiangellaceae bacterium
TGCCAGATCTTTTTTCAAACCAGATGTCGGCAATCTCGCCGCCGGGCATGATTTTAACCACCAATACTGCCTCAAGGTCTCCGATGTTGCCGGCCAATTGACTGGAAAAAGCCCAGTTCTCCTGTATCCGGTAAGGAATTTCCGCCCGGTAAATATCCATCATCTCTATCGCCCGGCGACCGCTGCCGTACCCTTTGCCACCGGTGCCCGTGCCCCCGCCCTGCCCGGCCATTTTTTGTTTCAACCGGTCGACCGGGCTGGTCTGAGCCACCTGTTTCCGGATCCGGTCGATGGCCTTTTTTACCTGCTGAGAATCGGATTCTTTTACCTTTTTTTCAAGGCGGTCAATGGTTTTTTTAACCGATTGTTCCGGTTTATAGGTTTTCTTTTTAAGTGACGCTTTCGGTTTGTACTTCTTTTTCTTGGGTTTTTCCTGTGAAATGGAGACCGCTTTCTTCGGTTCCGGTTTGGGTACTTCTATTTCAGGTTTGGGAACAGGTACTTTTTTCTTTGGTTCCGGTTTCGGGGGTGAAACCTCTTTTTCCTCGATTTTAGCTGCCGCCTTTTTCTCCGGCGGCGGTGATGGTATATTTCCCTTTGTGGTTTTCGCTGCCGGACCCGGCAGGGAAACCATGCGAACATTGATGGCGGAGGGAAAGGAAAGAGGCCTTGCCGGTCTGATTTTCGGCGCAATCACAAACGCCAGCATCAGTGTCAGATGAAGTGCCACCGATACGGCAACGAACAGAATCAGGGCCCAGGGATCCTGATAATACCCGAATGCGGAGGGGCTGGATGCATACGATGGTCGCAATCTCATTATTTTTCGGATTTTACTTCTTCATCCTTTTCATCGGATTGAAGCGGTTCGGTCACCATCCCCAGCTTCTCCACCCCGGCGTCTTTGATCTTGGCCATGATTTGGGCCACGATCCCGTAAGGAACCCGTTTATCCGCTCGAAAAAAGACTTCCCGATCCTTTCTTCCGGCAAGAATTTTTCGAAGCTTTTCGTCTAAATGATCAAGGGTCAATTTGAAATCATTAATGAATATTTCGTGACTATCATTCACCGTGATAATCAGATGTTCCTTGTCCGCCGACAGAGACTCAGAAGTGGTTTGAGGAAGAGAAACATCGACACCCTGCACCATCATCGGGGCCGTTACCATGAAAATGATCAGCAAAACGAGCATCACGTCCACAAAGGGAGTAACGTTGATATCGGACATGAGCCGATCGCCGTTGCCGCTGAATGCCATTATCGCTTCCTCCTGACACCGAGGATGTCCCGTTCAATAATGTTTAAAAAATCCGCCGAAAAGCTTTGTAATTCCGTTTCAATCACCCGAATTTTTTGGGTGAAATAATTAAAGGCGATAACCGCGGGGATAGCGGCCGCCAGACCGGCCGCTGTGGCCACCAGCGCTTCGGAAATACCGGGGGCCACCACGGCAAGACTGGCCGACCCCCGCAACCCGATCCCGTGAAACGAATTCATAATCCCCCAAACAGTGCCGAACAGCCCGATGAACGGCGTGGCATTACCCGTCGTGGCCAAAAAAGGCACCATCTGGTTTAACCGGGTCAATTCCGTGTTAACTGATCGCCGTAAAGCACGTTGAATGTTCTCGCTTCCCGAAAGCCGGGTGTTCAGTGGGGCGTCCCCGACATTGGAACCGGATTCATCCTGAGAATCGTTTTTCTGAACAACCTTACGCAACTCCAGATATCCGGTACGAAACACCCTGGCAATGGGACTGTGCTGAAACTGACGGCATTTGGTGTAGGCATCGGATAAATCACCGCTTTTCCAGAAATAATCGATAAAATGGGCCGACTCACGGTAGGCGCGGCGGATATGGCGGAACTTGATGAATATAATGGCCCAGGAAAAAACGGAAAAAAACAATAAAATGGCCAGCACCATCTGCACGACAAATCCGGCGTTGCGAACCATTTGAAACAGGTCTATACCATGTGAAAACATCGGTTATCTATCTCCTGAAAAATATTATCCATTTTTATTTAATCGTCAATACGGATTTCACCATGAACTCAAAACCCATGAACGATTTGTGTGTCTGATTAGTACAGATGCAAATTAAATGTCAAGCTGATTACCCGGGGCAACGAGACGTTCACATTTGGCCGGAATAGATACCAAGTATTGACGCTATATTTTAGATAGTATAGTTTATACTTTTTTATACCTGATGATGGAGGATGGGATGAATTGGTTTATCACCACCCTGGGTACATCCATCGGAAAGAAATTACTGATGGCTGTGACGGGCCTTGGGTTTATCTGTTTTCTGTTGGTTCACCTGGCCGGTAATTTAACCATCTACGGCGGAAAAGACGCTTTTAACAGCTACTCCGAGCATCTTCACGCCCTTGGACCCATCGTTCACATCGCCGAACTAGGCCTTTTGGCCATGGCGCTGGTGCACATATCGATCGGCATCATCCTTTTTTTTCAAAACCTTAGGGCCCGATCATCCCGTTATGTCATGAATGTCCGCGCCGGGGGCCGCACCATCGGATCGGCCACCATGCCGTATACCGGTTTGATTATCCTGCTGTTTGTCATTCTCCATCTGGTTCAGTTCCATTTTACCGATAAAACCCACACCAACATCTTCCAGATCGTCGCCACGGCATTTAACAATCCCCTTTACGTGGTGATCTATATCCTGGCCATGGGCATCCTGGCCATCCATATCAGTCACGGTTTCTGGAGTCTTTTCCAAACCCTGGGCGCCAATCATCCCAAATACTCGCCGGCTGTTTTTGTCATCGGCATCGGCCTGAGTATTATCTTCGGGGTCGGTTTCGGCTTTTTACCGATCTACGTGGCATTCAGCGTTTAAGGAGGTCG
>CAYUBS010000228.1:0-2874 GCA_964443145.1 uncultured Wenzhouxiangellaceae bacterium
CAGACCGTTAACGCCTATTACAATCCCGCGTGGAACGAAATTGTCTTCCCGGCCGCAATACTGCAACCGCCATTCTTCAACGTTGAAGCTGATGATGCGGTCAACTACGGTGGAATCGGTGCCGTTATCGGCCACGAGATCGGACACGGTTTTGATGACCAGGGCCGCAAATTCGACGGCGATGGAAACCTGCAGGACTGGTGGACGGAAGAGGACATCGTGCTGTTCGACCAACGCAAAGATATGCTGGCTGCCCAGTACAACGGTTATGAAGTTATTGACGGCCTGACCATCAACGGTGAGTTCACTTCCGGTGAAAACATCGGTGACCTGGGCGGTCTGGGTATCGCTTATAGGGCATACCATCTGTCACTGGAAGGTGCAGAGCCCCCTGTAATCGATGGCTTCACCGGCGATCAGCGTTTCTTCCTTGGCTGGGCCCAGGTGTGGCGTGGAAAGACCCGCGACGCAGAAACCAAACGCCTGCTGACGGTTGATCCTCACTCACCCGCCAAGTTCCGGGCCAACGGTGCGCCGGTCAACGTGACGGAGTTTTACGAAGCCTTTGATGTGCAGGAAGGTGACGGTATGTACCTGCCTCCCGAAGAGCGGGTGAAAATCTGGTAGGCCCGTAAAGCTTTGCTAAATATATCCTTACCGCAAGACGGCCACGCAAGTGGCCGTTTTTCGTTGCGACGTTTTTCCACCTGTCTGCGTCTAACCGGGTAATGGCCAATACGCCCTTTGATATCGAATTGAACGACATGACACTGGCGCGGGCTCGCCGTGGCGATATGGATGCCTGTGAACAGATTTTCCGGAGCTTTCAGCAACCGGCATACTCAGTGGCCTACCGGATTTGCCGGTGTCGCGAAACTGCCCAGGAAGTGACCCAGGAAGCGTTCATTACAGCATTCCGCAAACTGCGCCAGTTTCGCGGAGATGCACCGTTTTGGGGCTGGTTACGCCGTGTCGTAATCAACCACGCAATCACTTCATTGCGCAAAGCGCCCAAGGCCGACCCGGTCGAGTTGCAGGACTATCATGGCCAGTCTGAAACCTCGTCGGATCGTATCGGCCTGGCGATGGACCTGGAGTCTGCGTTGGCCATGCTGGGCCCGGAAGACCGCACCATCGTCTGGCTGCACGACGTGGAGGGTTATAACCACCGTGAGATTGCCGGGCTGTTCGGGAAAACAGAAAGTTTTTCCAAGACCCGGTTGTCACGCGCACGACAACAGCTGAAAAAGCTGCTGGAGGCTCCGGTCAGTATGAACGCAGCCAAAAATGCCGCGTCCAGATAGGTAAGTAACATGACATATGCAAAGGTACATATCATGCAGAAAGAACAGGATCCCTTAAACCTGCGTAGCCTGCCATTGGCGGAACCGCCAATGGACGGATGGCCGCAAGTCCGCGCAGCCCTGGAACAGGGCAACCGTCGGCGGCGCCTTACCCGATACGCTGCCGGCACATTTGCAGCCGCTGCAACCGTCATGCTGGCCGTAGGGCTGTATGTACAGCAACCTGGGCCGGCTTCGCTTCCTTCACCGGCAGTTGAGTCCACAACCACCGTCGCTGCAAACCAGTCAACGCTCGATTCTTTGATTACCGTATCGCAACAGCTGGAAAATCGTGTACGGACTTTTCGCTCGGAAGTAGGCGGAATGCCAACCGCTTCTCTGGTTTACCAGGTGGAGCTGGAAGACCTGGTTGCCCAGATCGATAACGAATTGAGCATGCGGCCTGACTCGTTGGAATTATGGAACCAGCGAGTCAACCTGTTACTTGACCTATCGCGACTCTATGAAAATCAGTTGCGACGGGATTACCACCGTATGGCGTCTCTGTAAATGAGAATGGATGAAAGGAAGGCTTTCAAAATGACAAACGTGTTCACTAAATTTATAACGCTTACGCTGCTGCTGACCATCAGTACGCTGGCAGCAGATGAAAACGCAACAGGTGACCGCGCACAGGAACAGGCGGGCGCTAAATACCAGGTCATGCTGAAAGAAGCAGAAAGGGCCCGTGAAGAAGCTGAAGTCGCGCGGCGTGAAGCTACAATCGCCGCTACCGCAGCGCGGGAAGTGGCGCGGGAACTGAGTCGCGAGTCTGCGCGCCAGGGTCCAGAGCAACTAAAACAAGAGCGTGCCGTCCACGAGAAAGGTATGGCACAGGCGCGGGAGGAGCTCAGTCGTGCTCACCGGGAACTCAGGGAAGCCAGCCGGGAAATCGCACAGGCCCATCGTGACCTGTCCCGTTCGGTAGAAGAAATCGACATAAATGTGGAAATCCACACGGGTGATCGAGCCGTCATCGGTGTTGTGCTCGGCAGAGAGTCGGACGGTGGTGTCGAGATTATCGGGGTCTCTCCGGATGGGCCGGCAGAACGGGCCGGGTTACAACAAGGTGATGTGCTGACTTCGATCCGTGGGATAGAGCTGGGGAAAGATAATGAGGGGCGCCAGTCGGTCTTCCAGGTCATGAAAGAAGTCGATGATGGCGAAGAACTGGATGTGGTCATTGCGCGTGGCGGTCAAGCCATTGAATACGTCGTGGTTGCCGAGCACCGTGAACCCCGCAGCCTGCAGTCTGTGATTCATATCCCCGATGTTCAGGTTGTGGCTGACGTAAACCAACCCCGCCATGTCATCATTGAGCGCATAGAAGTTCCGGACATCAATGAAGAAGAACTGGTCGTGCAGATGGCAGAGCTGAGCGAACGGCTCGAAGCAACCAATTACATGTTTATCTCGAAAGACGGCACTGACTCCCGGCATATTGAAATCGAGGGGTTTTCCACTTTCGGCGAAAATGCCATGAATGAAGCCAGCTTGTGGTTCGGCTTACCGCACGCGCATGGATTGCAAT
>CAYUBS010000229.1:0-2811 GCA_964443145.1 uncultured Wenzhouxiangellaceae bacterium
CTGCCCCGTCACGGACCCACACCAAATTCGCCCGGTGGTGGTAGAGCGTTAAAATATGACCGACCCCGTAAAGTCCACTTCAATGCGAGGGAAGCCACAAAGTGGCCGCTAAGCCCGAGAACCGGGTAGCCGGGTAAACCCCCAACCACCAGCCGCGGGGTCCAGCGCCGCTTCAGCCGTGGTTCCAGTCTTCTGACTCATTGGGCGATAGCCCCAGCACCTCGCCCTGCGTATCGACCCCCAGTCCCGTCACCGTCCGGTTTGCGTATGAGAAATAGGCAGTTACCTGGTTCACTTCCAGAATCTGGCCGTCGCTTAGTCCGGCGGCCCTGAGGGCATCGGCGTCGGGCATGCCGATGTTGCCGGGATCGAGGGTTAGTTTGCGGGCGTAGATTAGCGCGGCCTGTTCGCGGGTGGTGAAGGGTTCGCCGGGCTGGTCTTTGTGGAGTTGTTCCAGGTAGGCCTCGAAATTTTCGCTGTCCGCGCCCAGTTGTTTCTTCAGACCCACACTGTGGTGCCGTGCGCAGTAACTACAGTTGTTGAGCAGGCTGACCTGCACGCCGATGGCTTCCAGAAACCAGATCGGTAGTTTGTTGCGGGGGTGATGCAATACGGCTTTGTAGAGTGCCATGTGGCCTTCCAGGCTGTGCGGTCGCAGACTGTGGATCTGCAGGACGTTGTCGACCTGTCCGCCGGGGCCGGTTACCTTCTGGTAGATTTTTTTCAGCCTGCCGGAGGCATCATCGGGGCTGATTACTTTTATGTAAGGCATTTGGCTGGCTCCCATCCTGAATTCACCGGCAAGGCCGGCTTCCTACGGTATATCATACGGCGATGCGTTTTTTTACTCATGGCTTTATTATTCTTTGTATCTGCCTGACCGGCTGCTCCAGCGGCAGCCAGGAGGAGCGTGACATGCGCGTTGCCACTTTCAATATTGCGATGGGGCTGAAGCAAGCCGGACAGTTAAGCGAAGCACTGGCCAGCGGCAGCGACCAGAGGCTGCACCAGGTGGCGGAAATCCTGCAGCGGGTGCGCCCGGATATCGTGCTGTTGAATGAGTTCGATTACGACCCTGACATCGATGCCGCCGCACTGCTCAACAACGGCTACCTGGCGCAGGGGCACAATGGGCAATCCCCCATCCACTACCCTTTCCACTTCCGTGCACCGGTCAATACCGGGATAGACAGCGGGCTGGACCTGGATGGCGATGGCGAGACCGGCGGACCGGCGGATGCCTGGGGCTTTGGCGACTTTCCAGGGCAGTACGGCATGCTGGTGCTGTCCCGCTATCCGATCGACCCACAGGCCAGTCGCACCTTCCAGAACTTTCTCTGGTCGGCGCTGCCGAACGCCAAACGCCCGGTTAATCCGGATGGCAGTCCGTTCTACCCGAACGGGATCTGGCAGAAGTTGCGTCTGAGTTCAAAGAGCCACTGGGATCTGCGCTTTGACGTAGACGGCGAGGACTTTCACCTGCTGGCGTTCCACCCTACACCGCCGGTGTTCGATGGTCCGGAAGATCGAAACGGTCTGCGCAATTTCGATGAAATCCGCTTCTGGCGCGACTACACGGATCCAACAGGTGCACCCCATATCGTTGACGATGAAGGCATCAGTGGCGGCATGGAAAACCACGGCCACTTTGTTATCGCCGGTGACTTTAACGCTGATCCTGTAGACGGCGATTCGGTCGACCAAGCGGCCGACCAGTTATTAAAGGCTGAGTGGATCAACAGCGGTTGTGTGCCGATCAGCAAAGGTGCTGAACAAGCCACAGACCGGCAAGGTGGGTTGAACAAGGACCACAGGGGAGCGGCCGCAGCCGACACCGCAGACTTTAATGACCGCTACACCGGCAACCTGCGCCTGGACTATGTGCTGCCCTCAAAGCAACTGACGGTTAACGGCTGCGGAGTGTTCTGGCCCGCTTCGAACGAGGACGGACATGAGCTGGTGAAAGTTTCCGACCACCGGCTGGTCTGGCTGGACATCACCCTTTGAGCGACCTGACCCGTCTTTACCGCGAATCGATCAGACGGCACGCGGACCAGCCGGTTGGCTACCGCCACGCGATTGAGGCGACGCACCAGCATGAAGCGGACAACCCCCAGTGTGGCGACCGCATCCTGATGCAGTTGCGTATCCGTAAAGGACACGTCGAGGCCGCAGCCTTTGAAGGAGAGGCCTGCGCGATTTGCATGGCGTCCGCTTCCCTGCTGTGTGAAAACGTGCCGGGAAATCCGGTCAGTGAGCTGGAAGATTTACACAACCGCCTGCACGCGGCGCTGACTGGTGATGTAGAAGACAAGGTGCCTGCGGAACTCAATGCCCTGCTTGGAGTGAAGCCTTACCCCAGTCGCATTCGATGTGCCACCCTGCCCTGGGAGGCGGCTTGCCTTGCGCTTAAATGAAGATTCACTTGTTTTTTGCCGAAATGGCGCATAAAATTTCACTTGTCAGATGGTAACAAGTTAAAAACTAAGGTTTTAATGACGAGATTCCAACTGTAAACAAATTGATTGCTTGCTGGCCGCAGCAGGTTTTCTCAGAAGTTCCTCTAAAGTATCTCCTGAAAAACGCCCACTGAAGCCAGTATCCAGTCAACTCCATTAAATTTTATAAAGGTAATGCAGAAATGACGACAGGTAGCGTTAAGTGGTTCAACGAGTCCAAAGGTTTTGGTTTTATTTCACCGACTGACGGAAGCAAAGATGTGTTTGTACACTTCTCAGCCATCCAGGGAGGTGGTTTCAAATCACTCGCAGAAGGCCAGGCAGTAACGTTTGACGTGGAGGACGGCCCCAA
>CAYUBS010000230.1:0-2802 GCA_964443145.1 uncultured Wenzhouxiangellaceae bacterium
AATCGCAGAAGCCGACGGTGGGTGGTCGCCGTAGGACGCGGCCAGCATGACCCCGGCCAATTTGTCGTTCAGGCGAATCGGGAAATTTAAGGGGTCCTGTCGGGCTTCCATTTTTGTCTGGTACAGGGCTTCCTCAATACCGTTCAGCTGTTCTTGCAGCACGGTCGCCGCTGTAGCCAGCTCCGCGTATTGCTCCTGGTTTTCAATGCGCTGCTCAATAGTCTCCAGTTGCGCACGGGTCTTGCGGATCCGGGTGATCGCCTGGTGGGTCTGCGTCAGCTTACGATTAATGCCCCAGGTAAAATCGAACTGTTCCTGCAGGTCCGCTGCAGAAGCGTTGACCCGTGGGTCTGGCATAACATCCAGTTTCACGGACTGGCTCTGGCCAATTACGTTAAGCGTGGCGGAATACTCGCCTGGCACCGCCCTGGGGCCTTCCAGGCTGTCGTTCCACAGCACCAGTTTCTCGAACCGTTCCACCCCGGGGTAACGCAAATCCCATTCGAAGCGGTTCATTCCGGCATCGGCAGTCAGTTGACGGTTATCGTCTTCGAGCGGTGGTTTTGCATCCTCATCCTCTTTTTCAGGCTTACGCGTGAAGGTCCGAATGGTATTTCCACTCGAATCAATGATGCTGAGCTCGATCTCTGCGTCTTCAGCCGGCTCTTCGCGCAGCCAGTAACGTAAAACCACGCCGTCGGCCGGGTTGCGGCCGGCGTTTTCCGGCTCGTCGGTGCTCTTGTTGGGCAAGCGCCAGGCTGGCGAAGGCTGGAACAGCTGGACCGTCTGCTCAAAAGTGTCATCATTTACCTGTCGCAGCCAGGCCAGGTCGTCAAAAACCCAGTAGCCACGACCCTGGGTGGCTGCAACCAGATTGCCCTGCTTGACTGCCATGTCGGTGATTGGGACCACCGGCAGGTTCAGCTGTAATGCATTCCAACGTTTTCCATCGTTGAATGAGACATAGGCGCCACGCTCCGTTCCGGCAAACAGCAGGCCCGGCCGCTGATCATCCGCGCGAATAACGCGGGTGAAATGGTCATCAGGAATGCCCCCGGTAATCATCTTCCAGCTACGACCGTAGTCCAGCGTACGGAACAGGTAGGGCTTGAAATCATCGCTCTTATAGGCAGTAGCGGCGAGATACAGTCCGCCGGCTTCAAACGGGTGAGCTTCGATTGAATTGATCTGGATTTCTTTCGGCAGCCCCTTCGGGGTGACGTCCGACCAGCTTGCGCCGCCGTCACGTGTTAGCTGCAACAGGCCATCATCGGATCCGGTCCAGATGACTCCCGGCTCGAGCAGGGACTCGGCGATCGCAAAGAGGGTGCCGTAGTACTCGACACTGGTGTTGTCCTTGGTGATGGGGCCGCCCGAAGCCTGTTGCTTGGCCTTTATATTTCGGGTCAGGTCGCCACTGATCGCTTGCCAGGTCTGACCCTCGTCGGTTGTTTTGAACAGCACGTTGGCCGCCGCATAAAGCGTGTTGGTATCGTGCGGCGAGAACATCAGCGGGAAATTCCAGTTGAAGCGGTATTTAAGCTCGGCCGCGCCCCAGCCCATCGGGTTGTCCGGCCATACGTTTATGATGCGCCGGTCACCGGTGCTGTGGTCCAGGCGCACCAGGAATCCGCCATAGGATCCGCCGTAGACGATATCCGGGTTTTCCGGATGCGCCACGATATGCCCACTTTCCCCGCCGGCTGTGGGCTCCCAATCCCGTGTGCCTATGGCTCGCCCGAACGCAGATCGCGATCGGATACGCACGGCAGAATTATCCTGCTGGCCGCCCAGCAGGCGGTAGGGGAATGCATTGTCTGTGGATACCCGGTACATCTGGGAGGTGGGTTGGTTGCTTTGGGTTGACCAGTTGCCGCCACCGTCATAACTGACATTGGCTCCACCATCGTTGGCCTGGATCATGCGTAGCGGGTCGTTGGGGTCGATCCACAGATCATGGTTGTCACCATGCGGCGTATCGATTTTTTCAAAGGTCTTGCCGCCGTCTTTTGACTTATGGAAACGAACGTTGAGTACGTAAACCACGTCCTCATCAAGTGGATCGGCGGTGATGCGGGAGTAATACCAGGCTCGCTGGCGAAGTTTGCGCTCCTGGTTGACACGTTTCCAGGTTTCGCCGGCATCGAGGGAGCGGAACACGCCGCCTTCGGCTGCTTCCACAATGGCATAGAGGTTATCCGGGTTGGACGGAGAAACCGTGATGCCGGAAATTCCCAGTGGCCCTTCGGGCATGCCATCGTTTTCAGAAAGTGACTGCCAGCTGTCGCCGCCGTCCGTGCTTTTCCAGATACCGGAGCCTTCACCGCCCGATTCCAGGCTGTAGGGCGTGCGAATCACCCGCCAGGTCGTTGCATACAATACGCGTGGGTTGGTTGGATCCATCGCCAGGTCCACCGCACCGGCCTGGTCGTTGACGAAAAGTACGCGCTCCCAGTTTTTACCACCGTCGCTGGAGCGGTAGACACCGCGCTGTTCATTCGGGCCAAACAAGTGCCCCATGACGGCGGCATAAACCAGGTCCGGGTTCTTCGGGTGGATGTGAATACGCGAGATATGGCGGCTGTCTTTCAGCCCGGAATGGGCCCAGCTACGGCCCGCATCGGTGGATTTCCAGACCCCGTCACCGTGGGAAACGTTGCCGCGAACGGTTTTTTCACCACCGCCGGCGTATATGACGTTGGGGTCCCAGGATGAGACC
Source organism: uncultured Wenzhouxiangellaceae bacterium (assembly GCA_964443145.1). Taxonomy (GTDB): domain Bacteria; phylum Pseudomonadota; class Gammaproteobacteria; order Xanthomonadales; family SZUA-36; genus JAHEFT01. Next base: position 2,720 of record CAYUBS010000230.1, read on the forward strand.
GCCACGGCGCCGATCGAGCCACCAAAAAAACCATCCGAAACATTATTCCAGGCCCCGCCGCCGTTATTGGTTTTCCAGATCCC
>CAYUBS010000231.1:0-2797 GCA_964443145.1 uncultured Wenzhouxiangellaceae bacterium
AGAGCTTCCTCAACCGACACCAGGACGGTCGCCCCCACCGAGGAAGCGGCAGCGACCGCGGCCAACACCAGCAATGGTCCGAGAGTTCGGATCTTCATCACGACGACCTCAAAAGATGTAGCCCAGCGCGAGGTTGAACTGGTCGACCCCGGTGCCCGCTTCGTTGTCGACATTCAGATACTCGGCCTTGAAGATCAACTGCGAGATCGGCTGATAGGCGAGCCCCAGCGTCAAAAGCTTCTGGTCGTTGGCCGGGTTGGCGCTCCAGCCCACCGGGACCTCCAGCTGGGTGTTCAACCGTTCCCACCGCACGTAGGGGATCAACGAACTCGCCCCCCTGCCCGCGAGGACATCGTAGCCGGCTTCGAGGTAGCCGCCTTCGAGCTTCTCGCCCACCGACTGCGCGCCCGTATAGCCGAGAGCCTGGTTGAGCTGAGCCACGTCGTCGAGAGTCGCCTGCGAATAGAGGCCCCGGAGCTTGAGCCCCCGGTAACGATACTCGGCGTGGAGATCGACGATGGTCGTGCCCACCGGAATCGACTGACCGGCGGCGTTCGACAGATCCTGACCCGAGTCGCCGATGTAGCCCGCGGCGCCCACGATCAACCCCGGCACACCGGTGAAATCGAGACGTCCGACCCACGCGAAGTCCTCGGCCTTGGCCTTGGCACCCTTCTGCCTGCCGCCACGGAGACCCTGGGCGCTGAAGCCCGATGCATCGAGACCGTTGACAACATAGGTCCGGTAGTCGAAGGCCCCGAACTCACCCCAGGCGCCGACACCGTTCTCCCGCCAGGTGGTGGGTATGATCACCCTCTCGGTCCTCGGCCGGGTGGCGCCGAGGTAAACGGTGGGCTCGTGGAGCTCGTTGAGCCACCCCATGGGCAGCAGGACGAGGCCGGCACGGAGGTTGAACCCGTCGCTGTGGAGGTAGTCCAGATAGGCGAACTCGACCGACACCGAACCGCCCTCCGATGTCGAAGCGTGCTCGAACTCGATCTCGGTGTTGAGCACCCAGCTGTCGGAGAATTTATAACCGACGTAGAGCACGGCCCTGAGGAAATCGAATTGATCGACCTTCCCGCTCGCGCTGCCGTCGTCACGTTCATCGTCGTAAAGCTGGAGCAGAGCCTCGCCATAGCCGCCGATCGAGACCCCGTGGTCTTTCCGATAGACCTTGGATGCCGCAGGACCGAGACCGTAAGGTTCTCCTTCTTCGTCTGTCATCATCTCGACAGCAGCCTCGCCGACCTTGAGGTCCTCGATCTCTTCGGCCAACAGACCGAGCCGCCGTTCCACCTCGGCCAAACGGTCCTCTGCCAGACCCAATTCGCGGAGCTCGGCGATCGCGGCCTTGAGTTCGGCGACCTCGCGCTCGAGCGCCTGCAGCCTCTCCTCGTCGTCGCTCGCGGCTGAAGCCGGCGCCGCCATCCACAGAAAACCCAGGACCATCACCAGAACAAGACCATTCCTCATGACCTTGTGAATCTGAACCATCGTTGCCTTCCTTTGCGGTGCGCCTCCACGACGCCCACTCTTTTTTATTGAACGTCTCGTCGAGCCAGTACGACTGCATCCTCCGCCGCTGGTGGGAGCTGCAATGCTGCATCGGTCGACGAGAGGCTGACGCCCTCCCCATTGGCCACGGCAAACACCGCGTGCACATCGGTGCGCCGCCCAGCCCAATCGAGCCCACGCTCTGGACCCATCACAAAGAGCGCCGTCGCCAGACAATCGGCGGCCACCGGATCGTCTGCGATCACGGTCACGCTGCCCCAGTTCGAGGCAGGCAGGCCAGTGAATGGGTCCACAATGTGGCCCAGGACCAGACCGTCAACCTCGACGAACCTTTCGGAGGCTCCTGACGTCGCAACCGACCCCGAACTCAGCGCTAGCTCACCCACCACCCGGTCACGTCGGCGCGGGTCCGCGATCCCGATCGTCTTTTCGGCGCACGCACCGCTGAGGAGGAGCTGCCCACCGAAATCAATCTCGATGCACACGGCGCCCGCTGCCAATGCCGCGGCGGCGGCATCACGAAGGGCAATTCCCTTGCCAAAACCGCCCTCCTCGATTCCGAATCCCTCGGCAACCCTACGCGCGCGATGGCCCACCAGTTCGAGAGATCCAAATCCCGCCGATTTTCGCGCCAGTTCCAAGTCGGCGGCGGTCGGCGTCCGGCCACCGCCGCGCAGATCCCAAAGGCGGACCAGGCTTGCGACGCCCGGGTCGAACGCGCCCCCGGTTTTGCGCCACCAGTGACCGGCTACAGCAAGATCGCTCGCAAGTTCCGGCGAGATCGTGATCCAGGCTCCTACCGCGCTGTGGTTGAGCTTCGCGAGCTCTGTCCCCGGGCGCCACGTCGAGAGTCGTCGTTCGACCGCTGCAACCGCTTCGAGGGCAGACTCGGAGGCGGAGAGCGCGGTCGGTCGGTCAGCCGCGGAAACCGTGAGGCGAAGCCGCGTGCCCATCGCTGCCACGTCCCGCGTGACGGTTGCCGATGTGCCGGCAAAGCCAATGGCTGCGCCAAGGACGCAGATCGTGCCCATGCGCCATCTCGTACCGATTTGGGAGCCCCGAACCACTTTTTCCCCTCGCCAGCCAACACCGTTCGCCCGGTGTATGATCGTCCTGAGATAAACAACGTCAAAGTTATGTATAATAAGCACTTACAAGATTTTTGTCAACATCACTTAACACATGAGAGCCGACACACTCTTCTCAAGAATCCTGGTCGGAAAGGGACCAGGATCAATTCTGTTACATTCTGCAGAGACCACATCGCCCGGGAGAGGAC
>CAYUBS010000232.1:0-2792 GCA_964443145.1 uncultured Wenzhouxiangellaceae bacterium
ATCTTCCGGGATAACGTCGTTCCACGGCAGCTTGCATAACCCGCACAGGCTGAACCAGGTGCGCCACATGGGAAACCAGTGCAGATTCTCGGCTTTCTGCTCAAAAGTCGGCATGAAGTTGTGCACCATATCGAGAAAGATCAGCCAGGCCTCGTCGTGCTGGGGTCCTTTTAACGCCAATCCGTAACCGCCCTGCTGGGCCAGGGATTCCTTGGTCATGTATTCGGAGAATTCCAAACCTTTGGACTCCATGCCGATATCTTCTAAGATCCGGGGATCGGCTCTGTATTCTTTGGCAAATATCCGTTTCATGCGTCGGATCCCTTTTCCCACGATTTGACCAAAACCGTCACCCCGTCCCATCTGATGGATCAGCTCAAGGACGTTGGCCCGATGTCCGAACGGAAATGCCAGACCGCCGGTGTGGGTCTTGTCGATGAGTCCCATCTCGTAACACTCCATCACAAAAGCGATGCCCGTGCCGACGCTGATGGTGTCCAGTCCGTAATTATCGCAATAGAAATTGATCTCCAGGATGGTGAAGGGATCGAAAATCCCCAGGTTCGATCCGCATCCGGCAATGGTCTCGTATTCGGGACCATCCACAAACACCTGTTGGCCTTTGAACGGCCCGGTGAGGGGCACGAAATCTTTCACCCCGTGAGAGCAGGCCACGGTGCATCCCTTCCAGCATCCGTCAAAACCGGGATCGAACAGGTGCTGGTAAACATCCCTGCCGATCAGATTGGCCTGGGGATGTTGGCCATAGCGGAAATTATGCACCGGCAGGCAATCGTGGTCGTTCATGATGGGCACCAGATGCGTGGTCCCGACCCGGGCCATTTCGTTCTGTTTGGGATCTATCGCGACAATTTCCTTGGAATAACGTTTACCGACAGCCTTGGCGGATTCCAGGTCGGCGGGATGATTAATATCCAGGGGGACTTTATCCCAGCGGGCCACAATGGCCACCAGGCTTTTGTCGGCAAAGACCGTGCCGATCCCGCCCCGGCCGGCCTGTTTATAGCGGGCCCGCTTACGCTTGGCATCGTACCAGGAAAAATTGAGGCAGCCGAATAGCGCATGCCGGGCGCCGGGCCCGGTACAAACCACGGAAATATTTCCCGGCTTTCCCTGACCGAAGTGATCGGTCAATCCACTGGCGATTTCATAAGCCCCGTCGGGAAGCCCGTCGGCCGCCAGCAACTCGATTTTTCCTTCAATCCCATCGATGTAGATAATGGTTTTCTCAGTGGCTTTGCCCGTTATTTGAAGGGCGTCAAACCCGGAAAATTTCAGGTATGGGCCAAAATAGCCACCCACGTTGGAGTCGATCACCATCTGTGTGAGGGGTGAGATGGTAGTGACGATGCTTTTGCCCGACCCTGGATAAGACGGCGTGCCACCCATGGGGCCGGAAGCGATGCAGATGGCGTTTTCCGAGTCGTTCCAGCGGGTGTCGCCGGTGACCGCCTGCCATAAAAGCCACAAATCGAATCCCTTGCCGCCGATGAATTTGTCTTTCATCACGTCGGTGACCGGTGACATGGAAATGGCTCCGTCGCTCAAGTCGATTTTAAGGGTCTGACCCGCATAACCCCGATCGATCTCAGGGCGTTCATATCGGGTGGTCGTAACTTCTCGCAAGGTAAGATCGGTCATGGAATATCTCCTATTTATATCGATATAAATCTCTCTTGGCTTTTTATGAACAAAATAGCCGATACGGATAAAAATGCAAGCTGTTTATACCTGTTAAAAAATACACATTGATGAGGAAATATCAAAAACCGATGATAATCAAATTCGAAGGTGTTGACCCCTGCTCAATAATAAAGTAGTGTTTATCTGCCGAAGATCACTATATATTATTTATCTTTGCTTTCCGTTAATTACTTTCTAAAATAAAAACCAGACCCGTGTATTTAAAAATAGGAAGCAGCCATGTACGAGGATTTAAAAGGGAAAACCGCTCTAATAACCGGTGCTGGAAAAGAGACCGGAATCGGGTATGCCATTGCGCGCAAGCTGGCCGCTGACGGCACCGATATTATTATCGCCGATCTGACCGAGGATACAACCGACCCACTGGTTACCGGCGATGAGGATACGATGGACCGTTTGGCCAAGGAGTTATCCGATACATATGGCGTCAAGGCGATGGCCGTTGGACTTGATGTAACCCGGACCGCCTCCATCGAACAAATGATCGATACGGTGAAAGACAGGTTCAACCGGATCGATATCCTTTGCAATAACGCCGGGACGGTTTTTGGTGTTCCCAATGCGGTTCACACCTATGATGAAGTTGCCTGGATAAAAACCATCGACGTCAACCTGCACGGTGTCTTTCGGGTATCCAGGGCCGTGATTCCGTTGATGCCGGAAACAGGTGGCAGCATTATCAACAGCGCCTCCCAGGCGGCGAAAAAACCACCCCTTTTTAACGGGGCCTACGCGGCGGCCAAGGCCGGCGTTCTCATGCTGACCAAAGTCATGGCCCTGGAACTGGCCGGCGCCGGTATTCGCGTCAATGCCATCTGTCCCGGTGTCATCATGACTGATTTCACTCAATGGCGCTTTGAATTGGAAGCCCAGTTTTTAAATTCAACCCCGGAAGAACGCAAGTCGCTCAAGTGTGAGGAAATCCCCTTGGGCCGACTCGGTACCATCGAGGAAGTCGCCAATCTGGTTGCTTTTCTGGCTTCCTCGGCGTCTGCGTATATGACCGGCCAGGCGCTCAATATTACCGGAGGACAGTTGATGGAGTACTAAGAAAAAGGGTTCAAGGA
>CAYUBS010000233.1:0-2782 GCA_964443145.1 uncultured Wenzhouxiangellaceae bacterium
TAGAAGGACAGATAATTTGCGCTGAACCTAAATCTGATTAGTCCTCAAATAGGGGCCTCCAAATGTGGTTAATCTCTTTTGAACCTGCTTCCGGGGGAGGTTCCGCTTCTTGAGATAAACGCCGGGCTGAACGATGGCTGACTGCACAGGGCGAGTACGGAGAAAACGTTGCGGTGCTGGATATATTTATGACTTATGGCGGTGTATTTGATTCGCTGGAACCTGAACCCGGTACTGAGCCATACGGCGAGATCACGCTAGAGTTCAGCACCTGCAATGCAGGCACGGTCACCTATGACATCCCATCCTTTGACCGTCAGGGTGTCATACTTATTAAGCGCGCGTGGTTCCTACCCCCCCGCTCCATAATCTATTCAGATTTGGCTTTCAGGTACTGGCCATACCAGTCAATCATTCTCTCCAGTCGATCCTGCTTATAGCTTGGCTTGGAAAGGCCATGATACTGGCCGGGATAGATGATCAGTTTCGTTGGCACATTCAGGCTGCGAAGCGCCTGATACATTTGCTCTGAATGGATGAGTGGCACATTGAAGTCCTTCTCACCACACATAAACATAGTGGGTGTCTTAATGCGGTCAGCCTGCAGAAATGGATAGGACAGTTTGAGGTAGGTATCAATTGACTCCCATGGTAAACCAACTTCATTTTCCCATTGCCGGATATACATATCTGTGCCGTATCCAGCCATCATATTTGACTCGCTTGCACCCGACACCGCTGCAGCGAACCGCGTGTCCGTTGCGATAGCGTAGTTCGTGTTCATGCCGCCGTAGCTCCAGCCACCGATGCCAAGACTATCAGGATCAGACAGGCCTTCTTCGACCATCTTGTCCATTACACTGTGGATATCCTGGATCTCGAGATTACCCCAATCCTGATAAATGGCACGGGCAAACTCCCTGCCATGCCCGTTGCTACCACGATAGTTGGGATTAACCACCAGGTAACCCTGGGCAGCGAGGATTTGAGCTGTGGCATCGAATTCGTAGCGGTCCTGCCCGATCGGTCCGCCGTGTATGTAAGCGATGGTTGGATACTTGACGCCTTGTTTAAAACCGGGAGGCTTCAGGAGCATTGAACCTATCGAAGTACCATCTTTGCTAACGCTGTCGAAGCCTTCGACGCTCGCCCACTCGATCGACTCGCGAAACGCCTTGTTGTGATCACTTAATGCGTAGCCGTCGCTGGTTCGATAAAGTTCAGCCGGTCGATGCGCGAACGAAGCGACGGCGACGATTCCTTTACGACCTACCGAAAACGAATAGACTGCACCGGGCGAGGATTTACCCGGATAAAGTGATTTGATCTTGCCACCGGCGAACGGCATGCTGACCACCGAGTTCACGCGATCCTCCTCGATCACAAAGTGCAGTTTCCTGCCATCAAAGGACCATCGCGGTGACGACACATAGCGGTCCAATTCGCTGGTAGGAAGTGCCGGCTTGCCACCCTGCACAGAAATTACGGCGAGTTGATCTGGGTCGTAACCCGTGTATTTCCCGCGTCCGCCCTGCAGATAGGCAATGTGCCGTCCGTCCGGACTGAAAGCGGGGGAGGAATCGGGCCCATCCCAGCTTGTCAGTTGACGCGGTGTTGCACCTTCAACCGCCTCGATAACATAGATGTCGCTATTGTCATTCCGATCCGGATCACCCTGGCGCTTACTGGTAAAAGCGATGAGATCGCCGTTTGCGCCCCAGGCAGGCTCGGTGCTGTTGTACGGCCCGGGTGTTAATGGCACGACTTCAGCGGTCTCCAAATCGACCAAATACAAGCGCCGATAGCGGTTAACGAGATAGCCCGTCACATCCTCTTTGAAATAGTAGCGGTCGATGACCAGCGGTTTTGGTGTGTCATGCGAAGGACCGTCTTTGTCCTCGTCTTTCTTTGCCTTTTCTTCCGGGTCCATGGAAACAATTACCAGACGACGGCTATCCGGTGACCATTCAAACTCGGACACACCGCCCGGCAGTTCGGTCAGACGTTTCGCTTCACCACCTGAACGATTCATCAACCAGACCTGGCTCTTGGACTTCGGGTCATCGGATTCCTCCGACTTGCCGTCAGCCCGCGAGGTGATAAAAGCGAGGTACTTGCCATCGGGGCTGAATCGCGGACTGCCTTCAGAGCTATCCTCGGTGTGGGTCAACTGAATGCGTGTCGATCCGTCCCAGTTGACCATAAACAAGTCAGAGACATCCTCGTCCTTGTCGACATTTGTTGTTGAAACGCTGTACGCCACCCATTCGCCGTCGGGCGAAACCGCGATGTTGCCAACGTCTTTGATACGGTGGATATCTTCCGGTTGAAATAGCCGGCGCTGTGCATCCTCAGCCAGTACTCCGCAGGAGATAAGGACTGCAAATAAAACACTAAGACTTGATATCAGTGGTCTCTTGATTGTCATTGTGATTTCCCTGTGCTGAGAGGTATGAATCTTCTTATTTACTTATTACGGGCAGCTTTTCTCTCCCGTAGCTCGTTCAGCAACAGATCGATGCGGCACAGTCCCAGTTGAAGCTGACTAGCGTCAAGGTATCGAATCCATTTACCCAAGTCGCTGCCCGGTGTGGAAAGCCTATTAGTGGATAGCTTATTAGTGTAGTTGATATTTTTCTGTGCTTCGAGTCCGGTGAGTGTTGCGGATACCGGGCGTGTTGGAATGGCAGCTACTAGCCGAACTGAGAACTAAATACGCCAGAAATTAGGCAGCAAAAATATTCTGCTTTCCGCACGTTTTCAGAACAAGTGGATTCCAGGG
>CAYUBS010000234.1:0-2748 GCA_964443145.1 uncultured Wenzhouxiangellaceae bacterium
GTGTTCTGGCTATCCAGCCCTACGATGCAGGCTTTTGCCCTGGGTAGGTTCGGTGTGCGTTCACCGTTGAAAAACGGAAGGGTAATGACACCCTCCGCCCCGCGTGGAGAACTACTAACGGCGGACTCGAACCGGGCGATATCAGCGCCCAGCATGCCCCGCATCAACTCGGTCGTCACGGTACAGTTCATCGTGCACATCAATGGCAGCCAGCCACCGGTTGACGAACAAAAAGCTGCGATTTCACCCCTGGGGTCGATCACGGGCTGATCGGAATAGGCATAGACCGTACCCGATGTTCCCAGGCTCATGGTCACTTTACCGGGAACCACGTTGCCGGTGCCAATCGCACCCATCATGTTGTCCCCACCGCCGGTAGAAACCGGGATACCTGCTGGCAGCCCGGTGCGGGCAGCCACTTCGGGGCGAATGAAACCGACCACATCTGGCGAGTTGCGCAAGGTGGGCAGACATTCCGTGAGGTCACGGTCCGGATCAATGGCAGCCAGCAATTCCCGCGACCAGGTCCGCTCCCGGATGTCGAGGAAACCCGTCCCGGAAGCATCACCCGCCTCCATGCAGCGTTCCCCGGTCAGGTAAAAATTCAGGTAGTCGTGGGGCAGAAGGATGCAGTCCATCTGGGCATACAGGTCTTCGCTATGCTTGCTCAGCCAGCGGATCTTCGATGCTGTAAAACCAGGGACTATCAGGTTCCCAACTTCGTCAAGGCAACGCTGCGCACCGCCAAAAGCTTCTATGATCTCACCACACTCCGCGACGGTTGAGGTGTCGCACCAGAGCTTGACCGGGGCCAGCACCTCACCGTTTTTGCTCAACGGCACAAACCCATGCTGCTGGCCGGAAACCCCTACGGCAACAGCCGAGTTCAAAATGCTGCTGTCAACCTTAGCCAGCGCCTCGTGCAGCGCATTGAGCCACCAGTGAGCCTGTTGTTCAGCAGCACCCTCGTCGTTCTGATACAGGTCGAGTTCCGCGCTCTCACTGGCAACGATTTCCCGTCTGGAGAAATCGTAAAAAAGAACCTTCAGGGATTGAGTACCCAGATCTATTCCGACCGTAGTTTGCATAAGCAAAAGTAACCAATTGAAATAATGTAAACGTTTACATTATACACAGACACCGGATTCACTCAACCATTTGACCAAAGAATATGTAAACGTTTACGATCTGGACAATGAGTCTTGCTTCTATCAAGGATGTAGCCCGAATCGCTGGTGTGTCGATCGCCACTGTTTCGCGCTGCCTGAATAACCCAGAGCGCGTCAAAGAAAATACTCGGAACAAGGTGCGGTCCGCGATCCTGCAAACCGGCTACTCCCCCAACACCCTGGCGCAGAGTTTCAGGCGTGGTAAAACCCACGTCATCATGGTGGTCTTACCGTCCGTGGGTGATCCGTTCTTCACCGGGGTCATGCACGGGATTCGGGCCGTTGCTTCAAGCAAGGGCTATTCCCTGCTGATCAATGAAACCCAGTTCAACACCATGTCCGCTGATGAAATCGGCGCCATGGTGGTTTCACGCCAGGCGGACGGTATTGTGCTATTGGCCAGCATGTCGCCTTTCGGGACCGAGGTACTCTCGTCGAAAAGCCAACGGACCCTGCCCATAGTGATCGGCTGCGAAACTGTTTCACCCGAACTGGAAGGCTTTCCCGGCGTGCACAGCGACAATGTAGCCGCGGCACGTGAGGCGACCGATTACCTGCTGAAGCTGGGTCACAGGAAAATTGCCTTCATTTATGGCCAGGAGAAATCCTTACTGACGCAGGATCGTGAGCGCGGCTACCGGAGTTCAATGAGTGATGCCGGAATCTCCATTGAGGAAGGATGGGTGAGCGAAGGAAAACTAACCATTGAGGGCGCCATCCAGGCCACTCGTGGCTTACTGGAGCATCCCCGGCGACCTACTGCCATATTCTGTGCCAACGACGAAATGGCGATGGGTTGCCTGCACCAGATCAGGTTGGCGGGGCTGAAGGTTCCGGAAGATATTTCCGTCGTCGGCTTCGATGACATTCGCTATGCAGCAATAAGCAACCCGCCACTCACCACGATCCGTCAACCGGCTGAAGAAATTGGTGAACGCGTCATGCGCCGCTTGTTACGGGAGATCGAGGAAGGGCGCAGCACAAACGCGGAGCATGAAATTGTCCCGCACAAACTGATCATCCGGGAGTCAGCCGCTCCGCCCTCAGACTAGTCCGGCTGATAGGAAAAGTAGCCGAAATCAGCGGGGGTCCTCGTCCCGTCCAGGTCCTGGCAACACATTCCGACAAACGCTCCTGTGAAGTGCGCACCATCACCCTTGCCCGCCTCATCCGAAAGCAGGCTGGCATCGAGCACAAGGGGAATCTCATTCCATTTCCTACCATCCACGGACCAGGAAAACACCAGTGTCTGGTAATCGACCCTCGCTCTAAGGTAAATAGCCTGGTTGTCAGGAATCAGAATACGATTCTCATAGCCGGGAAATGTTGCATCCATCGAAATATCAGCCTCGCAGGACATAATTGTCAGGTGCTTACCCACCTCATCATCCCTTGAAATGTAGAGGTAATGGAACTTGCTGGAATTGTAATAACAGACCAATCCAGCCATCTGTTGAAAATGTTCCGGCTCGAACTCCACACAGGTTTCTGCCTGGTAAACAAAATCCTGTTGCCGCCGCGCAACCAGGGCCTGGTAAAAATGACTTCCGAGTGACTCCCTGCCATGAAGCCTCAAAAA
>CAYUBS010000235.1:0-2733 GCA_964443145.1 uncultured Wenzhouxiangellaceae bacterium
TAATAATGTATATATCCGCTTATAGCCTGTTAACGAATTGTGGATAACCAGGCTTACTAAAGATATCCAATGTTTATCCACAGTTAAACACAGTGTTTAGTCACAGGGTTTCATAGCCCGATAGCACTATGTCGTTAATAGCCGCACCAATTTCGCTTTATCCTCACGAATTCGTCCATCTGTGTCACATAGTTCTTCAATTTTACGACAGGCATGGAGAACCGTGGTGTGATCCCGTCCGCCAAAGGCATCTCCAATTTCTGGCAAACTATGTTCTGTCAGTTCTTTGCATAACGCCATCGCAACCTGGCGGGGTCGGGCAATGGCACGGGTTCGCTTACGTGACAGAAGGTCGGTTATTCGTAACTTATAATATTCCGCTACTACTTTTTGAATGTTTTCCATCGTAATTAACCGGTCGTGCACGTGAAAAAGTTCGCGTAGCACCTCGCGGGTAAAAACTTCGTTGATGGGCCGCCCGGTAAACCGAGCATTGGCAAATAGCGTGTTAAGAGCACCCTCCAGATCCCGCACATGAGATTTAACCCGTCGCGCAATCAGGTAGGCTACATCTTCTTCCAGAAGCACACCCCGTTCCTGTGCTTTATTCATCAATATGGCCACTCGAGTTTCGAAATCCGGTGGCTCAATGGAGACGGTCAAACCCCAGCCAAACCGTGACCTCAGGCGAGCTTCAATACCGTCAACTTCTTTTGGGTAGCGGTCACAGGTTAAGATAATCTGTTGTTGGCTATCGAGTAACGCATTGAAAGTATGAAAGAATTCTTCTTGAGTACGATCTTTACCAGCAAAAAACTGTACGTCATCAATTAGCAAAGCACCGGCCGTACGGTAGTGCCGTTTGAACGCGTCGATTCTTCCGCTCCTTAGCGCGCTTATCATCTCACTGACAAACTGCTCCGAGCCGACGTAGACAACTCTTGAGTCCTTGCTTCTTTTGTATAGCAGGTTACCTGCAGCGTGTAGCAAATGTGTTTTACCCAGACCCGTACTGCCGTAAATGACCAATGGGTTGTAAGCCGTCCCGGGTTTTTTTGCTACCTGTTGAGCAGCCGCATAGGCCAATTCGTTAGACTTACCCTGTACAAAATTTTTGAATCGATAACGGTGATCAAGACCGGTTTGCATCTTGGACGGTCTTGTCGAAGGTTGTTCGGGTGCGGGTTTGCTGGCCTTTGGCCGGTTTACTTCGACAACAACGGAGTCTCTGTTGGCTCCCTGGTGTTCAAATATGTCGCGGATTCGCTCGAGATGGTTAAGGGATATGTAGTCTCGAACGTACTCGTTTGGCGCTAACAAGGAGGTACGACCCGTCGAAGCCTTTATTTGTAAAGGCCTTATCCAGGTATTGAAGTCCTCGGCGGGTAATTCGCGCTCAAGGTGTTTCAAGCAGGTTTGCCAGTCAGTCAGGGACATTCCGGTATAAGTTGTGTTGATTTATTTTATTTGGCCGCAGAACATAAATACTGCCGCCCTGAACGGGTAAGTCTAACGTGCTGTGGATAACTTGACCATCATATTAAAGAAGAACGGGCAAAGTCTTGTTAGGCGGGCCTGTAAAAGTTATAATTCCTCTCTTTTGTCGGCTATTTGTCACCAGCACCCGGAAACTCGGGGTCGTGTAATTGGCCGGAATCCAGAAACAAATTTTGAAGGACTAGTAAAATGAAGCGTACTTTCCAGCCAAGCCTCCTTAAGCGGGCACGCAGACATGGTTTCCGAGCCCGCATGTCAACTCGTGCAGGCCAAGCAATTATTAAAGCCCGCCGTGCAAAAGGTAGAAAACGTCTGTCTGCCTGAGTCGGTAACTAATGTCCGGTACAGTTGCTGGCGGCTGCACTACGAAGCCGCCTCGTAAAACAGCCTTCACCGGCAAGCACAAACTTACAAAAGGCATTGAATTCAAAAGGGTTTTTAAAAAACCTTTCGTTTCTACCGATCCGTGTTTCAAGGTCTTGGTTCGTCCAAACCACGAAAGTAACTCGCGTCTGGGCATGGCGGTATCTCGCCAGGTGGATAAAAAGGCCGTGGGCCGCAATCGGATCAAGCGTGTTGTTCGAGAAAGTTTCCGACACCATAATTTTTTTCAGAAAGCTTGTCTGGATATCGTAATTCTGCCCAGGCGGGAAACAGCGATGATGAGCAATCAACAGCTTTTTCAGTCTTTACTAGGGCATTGGTCCAGGCTGGAAAAACGGTTTGAAGGATAAGAACAGATGGGAAATCTACGACCTGTTTTGATTATCGGCCTGGTGTTTCTGGGCTACATGATGTGGGTTCAGTGGCAGAAGGACTACGGTCCGGCACCACAAGCCCCGACATCGACTACACAATCACAGGTTCAGGACGACACTCCGCCGGTTCCCTCGTCCATACCCAACTCCACGGCCGCACCAGCAGACCTGCCCGAGCCTGTAGATCAGTCGCAAAGCCAGGTGACTGGCGACAGCAACAGCGTTGGAAACCCGGGGAAAGCCACTCTACCGGTTATTTCGGTGGTAACAGATGTTCTCGATATAGAAATTGACCCGGTTGGTGGGACGCTGGTGTCAGCACAATTGCTGGATTATCCGCTGCGCCAGAAAGAGCCGGACAATAAGGTCAACTTGCTGGGGGCTGACGGGGATCGGCTATTCGTCGCGCAATCAGGATTGTTGTCTCGCCAGCAAGCACCGAATCACACCAGTCAGTACCATTCTGAAAAAACCCGTT
>CAYUBS010000236.1:0-2729 GCA_964443145.1 uncultured Wenzhouxiangellaceae bacterium
AAGGCGGACAAGAAGCGGGCCCGCGTGGTCTGGCCAAACGGCATGTCCCTGCCCAACAAGGGGGGGCATGAGGTGGTCGCCGGGTCGACGATCATCGTTCCGGTCAAGCCGCCGCCGGAAGGCAAGTCGACCATGGAAACCGTCAGGGATATTACCGCGATCATCGCCAGTCTGGCGATGGTTTACCTGGTTATTGACCGATGAGACGGGGGTAAGGTTTAGCCTGCCAGTCCACGTTAACATTCTATTCCATTTATTTGCGGAATTAACGGGTCACAAAGGAGTTGGGATGGCAAACACGGATCGCCAGGAATCGGCCCGAAAATTCCATGCGGATGATGAAATTTCCATGGATGTGGTTTGGACCATAGTTTCCTGGGCGTGGGCCAAAAAGTACCTGTTGCTGGCCGGCGTGATCATTGGAGGAGGCATTGGTTTGGTGAGCGCATTGACGGCTCCTAAAACATATACCGCTTCTGTGCGTATACTCCCATCCATTGATTCCAGTTCTGCTTTTTCCTTTCCGGGCCTGTCCTCCTTGGGTATGGGATTGGGCCCCGTTCCGACCTATGAGCCCATGTTCGAGAAAATTATTATGAGTGATTCCATCCTTGATGGGGTCCTGGACACTGAGTGGCCGACTGTTGAGGGAGCCAAAGTTTTTTTGGCCGATATCTATTCCATATATCCTGAAACCAGTGAAAAACGTGAGATTGTCAGGGCCAAAGAAAAGTTAAAAATTGTATTTCGTGGCTCTGCCATTTCCTTCAAGAGGGATCAGCTCACCGGTTTTATGGAATTGTTGGTGAAAGTTCCGAAGGACCCGGTTGTCGCCTCCGGGATCGCCAACCATTTGGTGGGTGCCCTCCAAGATATACTGCTCCAAAAGCATGATAATCTCACCGATTCCCGCCGGGGTTTTTTGGAAAAGCGGTTTCTGACGGTAACGGAGGAACTCTTGGCGGCCGAAGAGGATCTGGCGGTTTTTGAGAAGACCAACCGGAACTATGCGCAGTCACCCAACTTGCTGCGTGAATACAGTCGTTTGAGACGTGAGGTCGATGTATATCTGATTGTCTGGACAGAGATACAAAAACAGATCGAACTGGTTCAAATCAGCAATCAACATAGTTCACCCCGGGTGGTGGTGATTGATCCGGCGACCCCACCTGTCGCCCCCAGTGGGCCAAAAAGAAGGCTAATGGTCATGTTGGGCGTCTTTTTGGGTGGGGTCTTCATGGCTGTACTCATTCTTTTGTTTCAGGTTTTTTTGGTAGCTAGATCGAAGATATTGGCGGGGAGCTGATTTTGGCCTTTGTCATCGTTTTTCTGATCATTGTATTAAGTGTCGTGGGCTACGTGTTTTCGGCGAAATTGCGGCTCAGGGATATTCCTGTTCTCTTTTTTCTTTCCAGTTTTGTGTTCTTCCTTTCCCGATTCAACCAATTGATGAGTTTCACCTTGGGGGACCGGCCCTATGTCGGGGTCACCATTTATTCGCTTCTGGCATTGGTGGCCCTGCTGGTGTTCAGGAGTGTGGCCCAACGGCCGATTTCCCGCATGGTCTTTCTCCCCATTCCTTTCTTGTTGGGCTTTGGGATTTTGTCCATCATGAGCGGTCTGCAAAATGGCGGTGTTGCCGGGTTTTTTTCTGCCTTGCAGGTTCTGGTCATCTCTCTGACGCCTCCCCTGTTGGCCTGGGTACTGGTTGAACTTTATCCTCGCAGACTTGTCGATAATCTGGCCATGAGAAAGATCTTTGTTGTGACCCTGGGCCTCATCACTCCGGTCATTCTGATCGTGTCCGCCCTGCTGCCCGGTGTGTTCGGAAGTTTGCTGGGGTGGGATGAAATTTCCAGTGGTTCGGCCATCGGTTTTGTCAGGGGGTGGTCGCCGTTAGGCAGCACCATCGCCACGGGCTGTTTGATAATCGTGGCCTATGGATTTGCACTGAATGAGGCCGTGACCAACAGGTCAAGGACCCACACCATTATCGCGGCCTTGGCAGCGGTATCCCTATTGTTCACTGCCTCGCGCTCGGTTCTGGTTTCATTTTTTGTGTTTAACCTGGTCTATGCATTGCTCCTGGGCAACAGGGCCAAGATATTCAAAGTTGCCTTTGTGCCCTTTTCCGGGCTGGCTGCGGTTGTCGGCTATTCGGTGATCAACGGTTCTATCAGTTTTGGCCGGTTTCTGGAAACCAATGACTTCAGTTTATACATCCGGCTTTTGAGCATGAGGGGAGCTTGGTACCAGTTCGTCAACAGTTTTGCCTGGGGGCGAGGTCCTGGTTTGTTATATTCCCATATCCGGACTGATTGGCTTGAGGGGGACAGGTCGGACGGAGTGTTGCGTTTCATGATCGTCGGCGAAAACTGGTCGGTCATGGAACCCCACAATTTGTATCTCCTTCTGCTGGCGGAACACGGAATTCTGTCCACCATCTTCTTCTTGCTCGCCTTGATTGCGGTTCTGGTGGTTGTGGCTCGTGCCCCGGTCCAAGGAAGTCTGGCGGCGAGTTCGGAAAAGGCGGTTTATGTGGGGATCTGGGTAGCGGTCATGGTCATGTTTTTTACCGCCAGCTGGCCTCTGCTGAACCAAAAATTCTCAATCTTCTTTTGGCTGTATATTTTTTCTTCCCTGCACTGGGCTCATGGTCGCCGCCTGGCCACGGTTCGGTCCTCGGAATGGACTACCTTGAATAGTGAGATCCCGTAACCGGTTGAACC
>CAYUBS010000237.1:0-2723 GCA_964443145.1 uncultured Wenzhouxiangellaceae bacterium
CGATATCACCGTGCCGGGTGCGCGACAAGCCGCAAATTGTGGCGTTCAGGCCCAGATCACCAACAGCTTTTACCGAGGCAAAGTCACCGTCGCTGGCGACCGGAAAACCGGCTTCGATCACATCGACACCCAGCTCATCAAGCACCCGCGCCACCTGGAGTTTCTCTTTTACATTCATGGAGCAGCCGGGGGACTGTTCGCCGTCGCGCAGTGTGGTGTCGAAAATATGTACGTAATCAGCCATCGTGGCTCTCCTTTCCGGTGCTTTCCATTATTAATGTAACTAATAGTTCTCGTGGTAAAAAAAAACCCGCAATTCTCGTTGCGGGTTTTCTCAGCTGTTTGGTATGAATCTTTAGCCGGAACCCGCTCCATATACTAGAAGAAGCAGCAGAATGCTGCTGCCCAGAAGGAGATCCAGTGAAAGGTTCATGGCACGGCGCGGGCTGTTACCGAATGTCCGGTGAGCGGTTTTAAACGGGTTGTTGGTGCGTGCGTGCATAGAGCCGGATTAATACATAGGGGTTTTTTGAAGTCAACTAGTTTTTGCTTTCATGATTATTTAATAATTAGTGGGTATCATGGATCAGCAATAGAAAACATCCTTGGAGTAACGCATTTGACCACCCATATCCTTTACCTTTGTACCGGAAATTCCTGTCGTTCCCAGATCGCCGAAGGGTGGACGCGCACCCTGGGTGATGATGAGGTTGGCGTTGAGTCGGCAGGCATTGAGGCGCATGGCAAGAATCCTCGTGCAATAGCCGTCATGAAGGAAGCCGGGGTGGATGTTTCCGGTCAGGAGTCGACCATTGTCAGCACTGAAATGCTGCAACGGGCTGATGTCGTCGTGACGGTCTGCGGGCATGCTGATGAACAATGCCCGGCTATTCCACCCGGTGTCAGCAAAGTGCACTGGCCGTTGACGGATCCTGCCAGGGCCACGGGCAGTGAGGAAGAGATCATGTCGGCATTTCGCGCCACCCGTGAAGATGTGAAACATCGCGTGCAGACGCTGTTGTCAAACATCGCCGACGGAGACCGTCTTTAGTGCCCTTTTTTGAACGCTTCCTGAGTCTTTGGGTTGCGCTGTGTATTGTTGTGGGCATCTTGCTCGGACGTTTCATACCGGGCCTGTTCCAGGCTTTGGGGTCAATGGAGATTGCCCAGGTCAATCTACCGGTGGCCGTGCTCATCTGGCTGATGATTCTTCCGATGCTGCTGAAAATCGACTTCCGTTCGCTCAGCGAAGTCCGGCAGCACTGGAAAGGGGTCGGAGTCACCCTGTTTATCAACTGGGCTATCAAGCCGTTTTCCATGGCCTTGCTCGGCTGGTTGTTCATTCGCAATCTATTTGCGGACTGGTTGCCGGCTGACCAGTTGGACAGCTATATAGCCGGCCTTATTCTGCTGGCTGCAGCCCCATGTACTGCGATGGTGTTTGTCTGGAGTAATCTCAGTAACGGGCACCCGGGTTTTACGCTTTCCCAGGTGGCTTTGAATGACGTCATCATGGTGGTCGCGTTTGCTCCCATTGTCGCGTTGTTGCTTGGAATATCCTCTATCCACGTACCATGGGATACCTTGCTGCTTTCAGTTGTCCTGTACATCGTTTTACCGGTCGTTGTAGCAGGCATCTGGCGCTCCTGGCTGGTGAGAGGTAAAGACGGGGAGGCCCGGCTCAAGCGAGTGCTGGATCGGATGCACCCCGTTTCCCTTTCCGCTTTATTGCTGACGCTGGTATTACTGTTCGGTTTCCAGGGCCAGCAAATTATCGACAAGCCCCTGATCATTCTATTGCTTGCCATACCGATCCTGATCCAGGTCTACTTCAATTCGGGCCTGGCCTATTGGCTCAACCGGAAATTCGGGGTGGAACACTGCGTGGCAGCGCCATCCGCACTGATCGGTGCCAGCAATTTTTTTGAGCTCGCGGTGGCCGCCGCCATCAGCCTGTTTGGCCTGCAGTCGGGCGCTGCACTGGCAACCGTGGTGGGTGTGCTGGTCGAGGTACCGGTGATGCTTTCGGTGGTGTGGATCGTTAACCGCAGCAAACCCTGGTATGAACGTTCATTATGAGTAAAACAACAATGAGGTTTTCGGTTGATCCAGCGCAGGAAAATTGATGACTTTATTGACTACAATCTCTCTCTGACAAGAACAATCAGGAAACCTGAGCCACATGAAAAGTTTCGCGTTTCTTCTTTTTCTCCTGGTGCTGCCTGCAGCAATCGTCACCGCGCAGGAGTCTGAACAGCCTGGCGACGTCCATCGTGAACAGTCGTTCACCGGTGGGGGCGCGGATGCCTGTCTGCGCTGCCACTCCGGGGAGAAGATGCGGGCCGTCGCGGACAGCGCTCACGGCAACATGGAAAATATGTACACGCCGCTTGCCACGCAAGGCTGTGAAGCTTGCCACGGACCGGGCAGTATTCATGTCTCCCGGGCGCATGGCGGCGCTGGTTTTCCCAAGATGATCAACTTCGGCCGTGGAAAAAGTTTTTCACAGCGGGATGTCCAGGTAGAGGCCTGCCTGGCCTGCCACCGGGATGACGAGGGCGGTACGTCGGTCATCGAGTGGTACAGCAGTTCACACAACCGTAAGAACATCAATTGCTCAATGTGTCATTCGGTGCATGAAGCGCTTGATCCCATGCAGGATGCAGACCAACAGGTTGCCAAGTGCAATCGTTGCCACCGCAAAGACCTGAAAAACCACGATC
>CAYUBS010000238.1:0-2719 GCA_964443145.1 uncultured Wenzhouxiangellaceae bacterium
GTAGACGCGCTGGATTTAGGATCCAGTGGGGCAACCCGTGGGAGTTCGAGTCTCCTCTTTCGCACCACTGACACACACATCAACAGGTCTGATCATCACTATGCAAGTCTCTGTAGAAAATACCAGCGGCCTTGAGCGCCGACTGACAGTGCAGCTTCCCGGACAAGAGATCCAGGACAAGATCAACGCTAAGTTACGTGAGCTCAGCAAGACGGTTCGCATCAAGGGCTTCCGCCCTGGTCGCGTGCCAATGAGCATCGTCAAGCAACGCTTTGGCCAGCAAACCACTGCCGATATCCAGAATGAAGCGATTCAGACGGGTCTGCAGCAGGCGATCCAGGACGAGAATTTGCGTCCCGCCTCTACGCCTCGCCTGGAAGCGGAACCGGCTAACAACGATGAAGGCGATCTGGAATTTGTCGCAGTGATCGAGGTGTTTCCGGAAATCGATACGCTGGACGTCAGCACGATGACCATTGAGCGGCCGGAAGCTGAAGTCAGCGAAGAAGACGTTGATGACATGATCAGCACCCTGCGCGAGCAACGCATTGAATGGAGCGAGGTCGAGCGCGAAATCAAGAAGGGTGACAAGGTACTGGTTGAGTACGTTGCCAAGACTGAAGAAGGTCGTGTGCCGGCTGAGGGCAAACAGCAGTTGTCGATCATCATGGGCAATTCCAGTTTTGAAGATATGGAAAAAGCCATCAAGAAATTGTCGGCCGGTGATAAGACCAAGGTTGAGCTGAGCTTCCCCGAAGGTTTCCGTGACCCAGCGCTGGCAGGTAAAAAGGCCGATGCCAAACTGAAAGTCCTGACGGTTGAAAAGGGCACCAAGCCGAAAGTAGACAAAGAGTTCATCAAGAGCTTCGGTATTGAAGACGGCGAGAAAGATTCATTCCACACCGAAATCCGCAACAACCTGGAGCGTGAGCTGAAGCAGGCCACCAGCACCTTGTTGAAAGCCAACTTGATTGAGCAGTTGATCAAGGCGACGCCTGATTTGGAAGTGCCTGAAGCCGTTGTGCGTCAGGAAGCGTCCTCGATGGCCGCGCAGATGGTCCAGTCTCAGGGCCAGGAATTGCCGCCTGAAATGATGGCCAAACTGGTCGAGCCGTTTATGGAACAGGCTGAAGGCCGGGTTCGTGCCGGTTTGTTGCTGGGCGAACTGGCCCACCAGAACGAGATCCGCATTGACGCTAACCGCGTACGTGAAGCGATCGAGCAGGCAGCCAGCACTTATGAAGAGCCCGCTGAGGTGGTGCAGTTGTATTACAACAACGAGCGCCTGATGCAACAGGTCGAAAGCTCAGTACTTGAAGAGCAAGTGGTTGACTGGGTGTTGGAAAACGCTACAGTGAGTCCTCAGGAAGTTAAATTCCAGGACGTGATCACGGCAGCGACCGCAAAAGCCCAGGCCTAAGCTAAGGCCGCCGGGAATGAGAGGAAACATGGACAGAAACAGCAGGGAATTAGAACCTCACGCACTTGGCCTCGTTCCGATGGTAGTGGAGCAAACCTCCCGCGGCGAACGCGCTTACGATATTTACTCGCGTCTGCTCAAGGACCGGGTCATTTTTATCGTTGGCCCGATCGAAGACCATATGGCCAACCTGGTGGTTGCTCAACTGTTGTTCCTTGAGTCCGAAAATCCGGACAAAGACATCAACCTCTATATAAACAGTCCTGGCGGAGTCGTCAGTGCGGGTCTGGCCATTTATGACACGATGCAGTTTATTCGCTGCGATGTCAGCACGATGTGCATAGGGCAGGCCGCCAGCATGGGCGCCATTCTGTTGGCCGCCGGCGCCAAAGAAAAGCGTTACAGCCTGCCGCACTCACGGGTGATGATCCATCAACCGCTGGGTGGATTCCAGGGTCAGGCAGCGGATTTTGATATCCATGCCCGCGAAATCCTCAAGCTGAGATCTGAATTAAATGAGCTTCTGGCGGAACATACCGGGCAATCTGTTGACAAAATAGCCAAGGATACCGACCGTGATAACTTCATGGACGCAGACCAGGCAAAGGAATACGGCCTGATAGATAAGGTATTCGATAATAGAAAAGTCGACGCAGCGGAATAAAAAAGGTAGTATTTTCACTGCGATAGTATGGAAACTGGCAAAACTAAATTAAGTTGATGCGATGAGTGATCGAGACATCCAAGGCGCAGACGGGAAAATCCTGTACTGCTCGTTCTGTGGCAAGAGCCAGCACGAAGTCCGCAAGCTGATTGCCGGGCCCAGTGTTTATGTATGTGATGAGTGCGTTGAATTATGCAACGACATCATTCGCGAAGAGCTCGAAGAAAACGGTCCCGGTGACCGTGAGAACCTGCCTACACCGAAGGAAATTCACGAGTTTCTGAACGAATTCGTGATCGGCCAGGAACACGCCAAGAAGGTGCTTGCAGTAGCGGTATACAACCACTACAAGCGCCTCGAGAATAGCGGCCGCGACGACGAAATCGAATTAGCTAAAAGTAATATCCTGCTGATCGGCCCGACCGGGTCCGGCAAGACCCTGCTGGCTGAAACGCTGGCCCGCATGCTGAACGTGCCGTTCACCATTGCAGACGCCACCACACTGACCGAAGCGGGTTACGTGGGTGAAGACGTCGAAAACATCATTCAGAAACTGCTGCAGAAATGCGATTACGACGTCGACAAAGCCCAGACGGGCATCGTCTACATCGATGAGATCGATAAGGTTTCACGCA
>CAYUBS010000239.1:0-2709 GCA_964443145.1 uncultured Wenzhouxiangellaceae bacterium
GGTGGCCGACCTTAGTCAGACCGTGCTCGGCGAGGTGTTGGATGTACTGGTAGTGAGGTTCTTCGGGGCCGCCGTGATGGTCCTTGTAGAGGCCCTGGTAGGCCTCGCGGTCGTAGGCTTGCGGATTCTTCGCCTCCCACGCCGCGACCTCCTCCTCGTCGACCCAGACCGCGCCGTTCTCGACCCAGGACTGGAAGCGATGCTGTTTCTCCTCGGTGTTGTACGAGCTGACCCCGGTCTCATAGCAGTAGTCCCACCCGTGGACTCCGCAGATCAGGTTCTTTCCCTCGATGTGGCCGTCGCTCAACAGAGCGCCGCGGTGCATGCAGCGGCCGTAGAGGACCGAGGCCTGCTCCTCGCCGGGCCAGCGGATCACCACCAGATCGACGTTGGCGACCAGCGCATAGGCGGGTTGCAGGGGCTCGAGTTCATTCCAGTCGGCGACCTGGACCTTTTTCATTCAGTTTCTCCCTCTTTGGATTCTCCAGCGATATTAGCCCAGTCCAGACCTTGAAGTTACCGGCTTCTGGTTGCGTGCTTGACGAGACCCCCTGAGCTCAAGATTCTATTCGCCAAACCCGCGGCGACGATTCACTCAAGCTCGGTGAACCAGTTGAGGATGATCTCGAGGTGGCCGCCGGGGGGGTCCTCGATCATGACGAAGTGTTTGCCATCGGGGTGGACGTCGTACTGGCGCTGCCAGCGGTACTGCCGGAAGTCTCCTTCGAACAGGGTTCGTCGGCTGACGACCTTGAAGTCGGGATTTGCGGACGTCGCGACGGCGATGAACTCGCGGCCCTGGAAATAGAACAGTTCGCGCCCATCGGGCGACCACGAAGGGTTGGCGCCTCCGGCGATCGATACCTGGACGATGCCCTCAGGTTTTGGAAACGCCGTGACATAGATCTCGTCTCGGCCGCCCTGGTTCGAGACGTAGGCCATCCAACGGCCGTCGGGGGACACCGCCGGCGACACCTCGTCGTCGTCACCATCGAGGAGCACTTCGATCGTCTCTTCGTCCGCGGTATCAGACCAGTACCTGAGATCCATCCCCTTGCCGGGGATCTCTTCGCGGATCACGAGTGTGCCATCGGCAGCCCAGTCGGCGGTGCGGAAGTTGTTCTCGCCCTCCAACAACACCTGCTCTGGTTTGCTCATGTTGAGCGGCCTCAGCATGAGATTGAACGACGTGGACCGGGTGGTGCCGTACGCCACCTGGCTGCCATCTGGGCTCCACAGCGGGTAGAAGCCGTTTTCGCTCAGTTTGATCGGCGCCCCCGATTCCAAATCGACAACCCAGATCGGGCCCGCGCTCTCGCTCAATACGATCTTCGAACCGTCCGGGGAAAAGCGGGGATCGTTATTGTCGGAAATCGGTGTCGTTCCGCTGAAGATCGGGTCGACGTTGCCCTGAAGATCCACCATCACCAGCCGACGCAGACCTCGCTCGTCGACTGGCAGGTAGGCCGCGGTCCCGTTTTCCGAAAAGGCGAGCTGCATGGTGTTGCCGTCGATCCGAACTCTGGGCAGGACGGAGGAGGGCGTGCCGACCGGAATCAGTTTCTCCGCGTCGAAAGGCACGGCCAGCACCTGATTCGAATAGGTGTAGACCAGGTGGCCGGTCGGCAGATACCGTGGGTCGGTCCCCTGCAGCCCGAGCTCGCTGATTGAGTTGGTCTCGAGATCCAGAGCAACAAGGGTGGCGTCGGCCGGCGGTCCGATCGACAACAACAACGTCTTCCCCGAGGGCATGGCAAAGGGGTTTCCGAGCGGTTGAGAATCCAGACCCGGCGCCTCGACTTTTTCGATCTCGCCCCCTGAAACAGACGCCCTCCACAGCTGCCTTGATGAAACGAGGTAGATCCATCCGTTTCTCGACCAGGACCCACCACTCATGAACGCGGTGAGCGATGCAATTTTTGTCGGAGGGCCACCGGCGAGGTTGATCTTGAACAAACCTTCGGTGGTGACGAATCCGATCCACTCGCCATCCGGTGAAAAGAAGGGCAGCCGGCCAGTCCGCGCTGCGTCGATCTGGTGGATTTCGAATTCGTCCATCCTGCGGTAGAAGAGCAAATCGTCAGACCCGCCGGCCGCCGAGGTGACGACGACCCTGCCATCGGGGGAGATGGCCAGGGCCCTGCCATCGCCATAGCGTTGGCCCTGGGTATGCGGGTACGCGATAGAAAAGCGGCCGGCTTCAGGATCCGGAGCGTTGGCGCTCAAGGCCAACAGACCAATCGCCGCTGCCGCGACGACTCCGGCGGCGGCCGCTGCGATCCACGGCAGTCGGTTGGAGCGTGCAGACACGGTCAATGGGGCGTCCGACTCGATTTCGCTTTTGCCGGTCTCGGTCGAAGCGTCCTCCAACGCGATCCTCGCCTCGCCGATGTCGCGGAGGCGGCGCCGGGAGTCCTTTTGGGTGCATCGTTCTATGAGGCGGCGGGCTGCGTTTGGGGTCCCTTCCCGCAGGAGCGCGGGGTCGGGCTGTGCCGTCAGGACCGCAGCCAGGGTGTCCGAAACCGTGTCGCCGGCAAAGGCTCGCGAGCCCGACAGCATCTCGTGGAGCAGACAGCCATACGCCCAGATGTCGGCGCGTTTATCGACCGCCTGGCCGCGCGCCTGTTCGGGTGACATGTAGGCTGCTGTGCCGAGGATCATCCCTGCCACCGTGCCGGCGCTGGTCAGGGTCGGCGAGATGGACGGGCT
>CAYUBS010000240.1:0-2697 GCA_964443145.1 uncultured Wenzhouxiangellaceae bacterium
TGGAAAATCCTTTGGCGCTGAAATCTTTCACACCCGTGATGTTTTTGTCTGATTCTTCTAAATGTCTGCGCGTTTCAACGAACGCACTCCTCCTGATAATTACGATAGTGCTGAGCACGGACCAGGCACTCAGGGCGTACAGGCCGCGCCGGCCAGTGTTACCAGCCGGGTCATGGTCATTGTGCGCTCCCCCTGGATACTGGTGTATTCCACGACCATTTCCGAGCAGGAATTAAAGGTCAGTTTGGCGCTCCCCCAAACTTGATCGACCACATCCGCCGGGTCGAAGGCATCGCCCCAAAGCGCACCTGCCGGCATACGAATATCGGCGATTTCAACCCTGTTTCCGACCAGCTGGCCTGTGCCCAGAACCCAGCGCTGTTTGCCAGTTTCATCGTACAGGTACCAGATCATGACCACGCTGCCATCAGGTAATACTTCAACTACAATTCCGTGGCCATTTTCTTCCGGCAGGAAATAACTGCCTGACCAGGCGGCGTTCTCATGCTGCTCGGCGCCTTCGCAGGCAACCGGCTGCGTCAGCCGGCCTGTGAAAACACGGACTTTGCCGTAAGCGTCATCTCTGGACTGGAACGTCATCACCCCCGGGTCGCTCTGTGGGACCGCACAACTGGGCCAATGAACCGACATCCTCCCCCAATCGCTGAAAACCAGTTGAGCCGGATCGTAGTCAGGCCCGAAAGACGGGCCGCTGGGCAGTAGCATGTCCGGGAACACGATACTGTTACCGGTGACTTCTCCGACACCAAGTAACCACATCTGCTCACCCGCCGGGGTATAACTGAAGACGTAAACGACGGCCGAATTGTCATCGAGCATTTGCACAAAGATGCCTTCGCCATTACGGTTTATGTCATAGAAGGCACCGCTTTGCCCGGACCCGATATCCGGGCCGTTCTGCTGCTCGAGGGGACCGGCGTCACAGGCAGGTGTGCCGTCGCCGTTACCGTCCTGTGGCCGTGCAAGGCCCACGGCGTCGGCCAATGGGCAGTTGTCGGTTACGCCGGGCTGCTCGGCCTGGGTGCTGCCGGAGGCGGATTTTAGCTTTTGATTCTGAAAGGCTGTAGGGAACCAGACATATGTGGGTACCGGGTCCAGCAATTTTTCACTGTCATCCCAGTTATTCAGGTCCTGCTGCACGATGTCAAACAGCTTGGTTCGATACGCGATGTTCAGCTTCAAATCATCAATCGAAATCCTCGTGGTCATGCCGCTAGCCGAAATATCATTCAATCCCAGGCTGGCACAGTTCATCCCCCCGGCGTCCACGTTGTAACCGCTGTCGGTTAAACCACTGCCAACGCGCGGACAATTACGAGTACGGCTGCTGAACAGGTTGCCCCGGCCAAGGCCACCCATGCCGGAGAAATTGGCCACGTTCCAGTTATAACGATTGTTGTCCACCATGTTGTAACTGACGTCGCTCTGCTGGCTGTAAGTGAGCGTCAGTGAATTACAATTACTGGCGCCGAGAAACATGTTGCCCGTGACCGTGATTTCAGTGTCGTCATCCGGATCAATATGAAAACCGTCGCCGATCAAAGACCCAACACCTTCAAACCCAAAGTTACCTTTTAGCATCACTCGGCTTCCACCGTGGATATCCAGGTTTCCGCCACGCTGCCCCGCGATATTTTCAGCGAACACAGTATTGGTAATAGTGAGTTTATCGCCGGCGAAATATATTCCTCCGCCAAAGTTACCTCCGTAATTACCCAGCACGAATGAATCGCGCACAGTCAGCCGGGAGCTGCCAGTCGCGTTGATGGCGCCGCCATCACCCTCTGTCGTATTGTTGTCGAACCAGACTCCGTTAAATGATGCTTTGCCACCGCGTATGCTCAACACGCCGCCTTTGCCGCCAGAGCCGTCCGCGTGCGTGTCAATGAAGCGTATCCCGGAAAGATCCAGCTTGAGCCCGGTTTCATACATATTGATGAAACCGCCTTCATCCGACTCGCTGGAAAACCCTCTGAATTCCGGCAAGGTACTTGCGGGCATGCCAATCGGGCCTTCAATTTTGAACGAGCCGGATTTCAGATCCATAAACGAAACCGTGGCGTCCTGTTCCGGCATGACCACTACGTTTTCGCGTAAGCGAATGGTTACATCGGCATCCGGGCCGCGATCGAACGTCCAAAAAGAACCCTGGCCATCAGGCACCAGAAACACTTCCTGGCCCTTGTCATTGATGAGTGAGGAGGGGTTGAGCTCATAGACGGTGGGTGTCAATGGCTCAAGCGCCGTAAAGTGCACTTTTATGGCCTGAAAAGAATCACGATGGACGACGGAAACCGGTATTTGAGCACAGACGTCATTCACCGCAAGTACGGCAATTAGCGCCAAAAAGAAACGTTCTGCGCGTGGTTTCTGATAGTGCATATTCCAGACTCCCGTTCTGCTCAACCCGGATACACTAAGCATAGCCTCTGGTGAGAATTTTGCAGGTCGAGACCAGATAGCCCAAATTGCCCGCTCAAGCATGGGGGTTCAACCGGTCGTTGCAACGCATTGGTTAAATCGTTTGAGGGGAATAGTTTGTATATATGCAGGGGTGCTTTCCTGTGAAAAAAGGGGGGCCAGCCTGGCACCATGATAAAAAAATGGGCTACATCGATACGACGTAAACCATGTGACCGGTATAGACCCTCATTGAGCAGGCGAGGAGTTACAGCT
>CAYUBS010000241.1:0-2690 GCA_964443145.1 uncultured Wenzhouxiangellaceae bacterium
GCATGGCTGAATTGCAGCGCTCGGTGAAGCTCCAGAAGCGGGCTGCCCGTGTGGGGTTTGACTGGGGTTCGCCGGAGCCGGTGCTGGAGAAGTTCACCGAGGAGGCCCTGGAAATGCGTGAGGCCATGCAATCGGGCAATCTCGAGGAGATGGAAGACGAGTTGGGTGATTTGCTGTTCGTTGTAACCAACCTGGCCCGGCAGCTTAAGCTTGATCCGGCCAAGGCACTGCGCAGAGCCAATGCGAAGTTTGAACTGCGTTTTCGCGCCGTGGAGGATGCGGCCGGTGACCACGACACGCTGGAGGCCATGAGCCTGGAGCAGATGGAGGACTTGTGGCAGCAGGTCAAATTGCATCACAGGAAAGAGGGCATTGAATGAATGACTGGCTGATTCAACAGGGAATTGCCACACCACAAATGGGTGTGGTGTTGGGCATGGCCATCGGCCTTTTTATTGTGTTGCTGGTGGCCTGGCGGTTTTCGCGCCGTAACGCGGTGCTGCAAACCCGGATTTCCGACCGCGGGCAGCACTACCAGGAGCAGATCGAGAAACTGGAGCAGGCAGAGTCCCGCCTGGCCGAAAATTTCGAGCGCCTGGCGGGACGCATTTTCGAAGACCGTTCGGAGAAACTGTCTGACCTGAACACCCGGCAACTCGACACCTTGCTAAAACCGCTGGGTGAGAAGCTCAACGAATTCCGCAACACGGTCGAATACGCGCACAAGCAGGAAACCGCACAGCACGAGGTAATGAAAGAGAAAATCGGCGACCTGGAAAAACTCAACGACCGTCTGCACAAGGATGCGACCAACCTGTCGCGCGCGTTGACCTCCAACGTCAAAGCCCAGGGCAACTGGGGTGAGCAGCAACTGGAGCGCCTGCTGGAGATCTCGGGCCTGCACAAGGGCAGGGAGTACTCCACCCAATATTCGGTCACCACCGAGAGCGGGCAGCGGGTTCAGCCTGACCTGGTCCTGCATCTGCCGGAAGACAAGGCCATCGTGCTGGACTCGAAAGTCTCGCTGGTGGCCTGGACCCGCTACCAGGCTTGTGAAGATGATGACGCTGGGCGCGCAGTTGCATTGAAGGAGCATATTGAGTCGATCAGACAGCACATCCGGGGGCTGGCCGAGAAGCGCTATGCTGAGGTACCGGAACTGAATGCACTGGATTTCGTATTGATGTTCGTGCCGATTGAGTCGGCGCTGATCGAAGCTTTGCAAGCTGATCCCGAGTTGCCGGAATTTGCGCTGCAAAACAAGATCGCACTGCTGTCGCCTACCAACTTCCTCGCCACCATGCGCACCGTGGGTTCGGTGTGGTCGGTGCATAAGCAGAACAGGAATGCACAGGAAATCGCCCGCCGGGCCGGTTTGTTATACGACAAGTTCGCAGGCTTCGTAGATAATCTTCAAGGCGTTGGTGATCGATTAAGGCAGGCGCAGCAGAGCTATGACACCGCTTTCAGCCAATTGTCGACGGGTGCGGGTAACCTGTTGCGGCAGACTGAGCAGTTGAGTGAGTTGGGAGCCCGCAACACGCGTCAGATCGATCAGAAGTTGGTTGATGAATCTGGTGAGTAGTTTTCGGGATTGGAGAATGATTGTATGAATAGGGTTGACACAAATTTACGCATAGGGGATAATCCCGCCAACGGGTTGAGGAACCTGCGCCCGGACTGTTCTATAGGCAGTCCATTTTGGTCCTCCCACCCGGAACCACAGTCTCGCAGACGGGCCTGTACAACCCCTGACGGGATTTAATTTTTTAAAAAGTGATGGACGAACGGCCAAACAGCTAACAAAGCAACGGCCGAGAACCCAAAATGGAGATTTAAATGAATATTAAACGCGCGTTTTTAGCTGCATCTGCAGCGATCATGTTGCCTGGCCTGGTTATGGCTCAGGTAACTGCTACTTTTCCCACGAACATTAGTTTCACGAACGGCGACACTGCAGAAATTTTGGCTACTTTGACCTGTAATACAGGCAATCCGCTTGTGCAGTCCTTCCTGATTTCAGAAGGTAACGGTGTAGATTTTGTTGTTCAGGAACTGGATATTGCTGCTGCGACCACATCTTGCGATATTACCGTAGGTGGTTTGGCTGACGGCTACCTGGAGACAGAATGCAATTTTGGTAGCGGCATTGGAGAGACAGCTCTGGCAGAAACCAACATTTGTGGTTTGCTTGCCTCACCCTTTCCGTCAGTTTTCGTAGTGACCAAGGCCTGGGAAAATGCTGGCCCAGATATTCTCTATGCTGCTGAGATCGAAGTTGGCTGCACCAATGCTGCTATTGATCCAGCAGGTCCATACTTAGACATCTTCTTTGTTGACTTTTTGGCCGTAGGTCCGGGAATCGACAGCGAAGAGTTCGAGTTCTTCGCTGAACCAGGTGAAACTTCTGTTTGTGTCGCATATGAAGATCCGGACACGCTGGACAGTGCAGTTGAGTCTGACCAGGGTTGTGCAGATGGAACCGAATTCACCATCGGCAGCGGCCTAGCTGGTTGCACGATCACCAACAGTGTTTTCTACGAAGGCATCCCGACCCTTAGCCAGTACGGTATGGCTATCATGGCTCTGTTGATGCTGGGAATGGGCTTTGTAGGCTTCCGTCGCTTCGTATAATTTACAAGCGTCAATAAGTCTTAAGCTACACAGCTAGACAAGACCCCGCGGCAGCA
>CAYUBS010000242.1:0-2678 GCA_964443145.1 uncultured Wenzhouxiangellaceae bacterium
TTGATTGTTGGTTTTATATTCGCATTCAACTTCAGAAGATTCGTTGGATCGTATTTGTTTTTCACCTCGACGAGGCGATTGTAATTAGGGCCATAATTCGTGTGAGTTTTTTTCTCGTTGTCGTCATTGAGATTGACATAAAAACCGTGCGTATAGGGTTCAAGGATGGCCCAGTCGGCCTTCACATCCGCAATCCGCTGCGCTCTTTGCTCATTGGTTTCAGGATCAAACCATTTGTTCCAGCGCATCATATTGCAGTGTGCGGATCGATGTGGGAACGCTGTATCGGTGGGCCCAACACGAGACACGGCGCCGCCGGCCTGCATGAAATAAATGTTCGACATGGGATCTGGCTTGTACATACCGATGATTTCATTCACCAGGTTTTCTGAAAAATCATTGACCATGCTCGACTTCATATATTGACGGATACCATGGCGATTACTGTTATCGCCGCGGGCCTGGAAACGGGTGTAATTAACGGGCTTTATCGTGTCGACCAGGGGTTTTCCGGCAGCACGCAAACCTTCCAGTACCTGATCGGCCTCCTCTGGATCGCCGGACCAGACCGCTTCGACTGCGATTCTCCGTTCGCCTTCAGGAGTGGTCAGAATCATAACATTCATATTCAATCCGTCCGGCGCCTGGTAGCCATGCTCGGCGTAGTAGCCAAGAACGTTTCTCGCGTCCGCCCAGCCAAAAATCAGGTCACCCGCGACAACCATCGGGTCCTGTTTGTGCAATGTGTATTCCAATGCGGTAACGACACCGAAATTGCCGCCGCCACCTTTCAACGCCCATAACAGGTCGGGGTTGGTTTCTTCGTTGACGTTTCTGAATATTCCATCGGCGGTGACAATATCTACTCCCACCAGATTGTCGCAGGTCATACCAAATTTGCGGCAAAGGCGACCGAAACCTCCGCCCAGGGTGAGACCCGCCGCGCCCGTATGCGATACGATCCCGCCTGTCGTCGCCATCCCGAGCATCGCAGCTTCACGGTCGATGTGACCTTCCAGGCAACCACCATCAGCACGGGCAGTAGCTGCGTTCGCATTCACCCGCACAGAGTTCATGTTGGACATGTCGATCATCAGGCCGCCCTGGCAGACAGACTTGCCGGAGATGCTGTGGCCACCACCCCGTATCGAAACGAGGAGGCTGTTATCGCGGGCAAAGTTAATAGAGTTCACGACATCGGCGGGCCCTTCACAGCGCGCAATCAGTGCAGGGCTATTGTTGATCATGGCATTCCACAAGGACCGTGCATGGTCATAACCATCATCCCCGTTTTGTAGCAAGGCTCCACGCAGGCTGTCACTTAGTTCCTGTACAGCAGACCCTTGCAGGATGGTTTGCTGCCCGTCTCCGGTGATGGCTTGCACGCTGGCCTGGACCTGGCCGGCAAATGCCTGTCCCCCGGACAGAAAATAAGAGGAAGGAACCGTGGCGGCGGCTGCTGCTCCCATGACAGATTGGCAAAAGTTTCTTCTTTTCATGCTGCTCTCCACGCGCTCAAATAAACTGAACCCCCTTTCAATAGTAGTTCACGACAGCAAATTTGCTGGGCTAACTTCATTGTGCACACCCGACAGTCCATAAATGACTTTGGAAAGTGAAAGGTTCAGGTAGGGGTCATTCAGTCTTCACTTCCGGGCATGTCAAATCATTGGCCCGTAGAGACAAGCGGGCTCTAACCCATCCTCGTATTATTCAATCTGCACTTTCACCAGGATCTGAGGAGAAGCACCTATGCGGAAATCGTCTGACAGGCTGAAAAACAAGGTATTCGTGGCCGCTATCGCCATAAGTGCCTGGGTGCTGGTCAATCCGGCGTTCTCAGACGAGCTCGCAAATGATCGGGTGATTCATTTGAAAGGCACCTCGAACACACGTGATGTTGGCGGCTACCTGATCAGCGGCGATCGCACCCTTCGCTCGGGACAGATCATTCGCTCCGAAAACCTGTCACGTCTCACCGCCAGCGATTTTCAGAAACTAGAAGAGATAGGCGTGAAAACGGTCATCGACCTGCGCACCGACCGGGAACACGACAAGGCGCCCACGGTCTGGCTGGGTGACAATCCGCCCCGGTTCTATCATTTTCCGATAGGTGACGCGAACAACGATTGGTTCAATGCACAACGTAAGATGATGAGCCGGAACAAGTTCACCGAAAAGCAGGCATCCAGGCACATGGTCGAAGGCTATCGCATGATCGCTGATGTGGGACCACCCAGTTACGAAAAACTGATGGACCTGGTGCTCGATCAATCCAACTGGCCCGTTCTGATTCACTGTAATGCAGGCAAAGATCGTGCAGGGGTTGCGGTTACGCTAA
This sequence comes from uncultured Wenzhouxiangellaceae bacterium, assembly GCA_964443145.1. Lineage (GTDB taxonomy): Bacteria > Pseudomonadota > Gammaproteobacteria > Xanthomonadales > SZUA-36 > JAHEFT01. Next base: position 2,342 of record CAYUBS010000242.1, read on the forward strand.
TCCTGGAGGCCCTGGGAGTTGACCGGGACATCATCATGGAAGAATTTTTGCTGACTAACGAAATTGGCCGCACCCAGGAAAAAGCAGCTTTTCTTGCCAAAGACAGCAAAAAATCCAGTAACGGGAAGAGAGCCGGCAGAACTCCGTCGGCCAGTGCCTGGTTTCCGATAGTTGGCGTGCAACCGGAAATGCTGGAAGCTTTTTATGCGAGTGTGGACGAACAGTACGGTTCCATGGATGCCTTTCTGACCGAAATTGGTGTTGACCAGGATGCACGCAGGGAACTCGCAGCATCATTGACCACGGAACAACCAAGGGTGGTGATGGGCGAATGATG
>CAYUBS010000243.1:0-2663 GCA_964443145.1 uncultured Wenzhouxiangellaceae bacterium
CCGCATATGAAAGACTTCATCGCCTCAAAGGGGTTCTGTCTGCGCTAACCTAAATTTTTTATAAAAATTTAGGTTTGGAAACCTTCTTAAAAAACGCAACGATAAACCTATGAAAACCCTGTAGGTTCCCCATCCGAAATGGATTACCCTCGGATTGTGAGTCGTTAATGTATTACTGAAGAATTTTATTTTTTTGTCAAAGTGGCCTCAACAACCTCCTCTCGCGTTCAAGATCAAGGCGAGGAGAGGTGTTTAACCGGAAGAATACATTCAGTATTTTGAGGATTAAACGCTTCGCCTCAACACAGAGATTGGGCTCGAGAGGAGGTTTTGAGGTTACTTTTAGCCTTTTATTACCGCCACGGGTCTCAGCCGGGCAACCTTCCTGGAGATACCGGCACCGTGAACCACTCCTACGACTTTTGATATATCCTTGTAGGCATCCGGCATCTCTTCAGCCAGGGTCGATCGCCCGGTCCATCGAACCAGGATACCCTTGTCCGCCAGTTCCCGCTGAATCGATCGCCCTTTACTCTGTTTTTTTGCGGCCGTTCTGCTTAACACCCGTCCTGCGCCATGGCAGGTAGAGCCAAATGTTTCCGCCATAGCTGTTTCCGTGCCGACGAGAACGTAGGATGCCGTGCCCATGTCACCAGGTACCAGGATCGGTTGACCTGTCGAACGATGGGCCCTGCAAAGCGCTTCATGATTCGGTGGGAAAGAGCGTGTGGCCCCTTTTCGATGTACACAAAGAACCCTCTTTTTTCCTTCCACCACATGGGTTTCTTTTTTGGCGATGTTGTGACTGACATCATACACCAGGTTCATGTCGAGACTTTTCGGGCCGATACCGAGGGCATGTTGGAACACTTCCCGGCAGCGATGCATCAACATCTGGCGGTTGGTCCAGGCATAGTTGGCTGCACAAGCCATGGCATTAAAATATCGCTGCCCCTGGTCCGATTGAATCATGGCACAGGCCAGCTGCCTGTCCGGAAGGTCGAACCCAAGTTGTTTTACATGCTGGTTCATCTGTTTTATAAAATCGTCACAAACCTGATAGCCGAACCCCCTGGAACCAGAGTGAAGCATCAATGTCACCTGACCCTGAAAGATGCCAAAGACTTTCGCAACTTTTGCATCGAACACTTTATCGACAACACCGACTTCAACGAAATGGTTGCCGGATCCGAGCGTGCCGAGCTGTTTCCTTCCTCTTTCCAAGGCCCGCGGACTGATGATATCCGGATCTGCATTGGACATGCATCCAGCGTCTTCGGTGTGTGCAAGATCTCTGTCCTCTCCAAACCCGCGGCGAACAGCCCATTGGCTGCCCTCCCTGAGAACCTGCTTTTCTTCTTTGACAGAAAGCTTGACCGGTCCGGTGGAACCCAGGCCCGATGGTATCTGCCGGTATAGCTCTGTCACAAGGGTTTCGAGCCTGGGCCGTATATCAGCTTCTTCCAGCGCCGTGGTGGCCAGGCGAACACCGCAGTTGATGTCGTAACCCACACCACCGGGGGAGATCACGCCCTCTTCCCAGTCGAACGCAGCAACGCCACCGATGGGAAACCCATAGCCCCAGTGCATGTCGGGCATGGCCAGGGAGCCTTTTACGATCCCAGGCAGTGTCGCGACATTGGCGACCTGATTCAATGGTTCGTTGTGTTCCTTGCCTTGGAGCATGTCGTTTTCTGCATAGATGATCCCCGGAACACGCATTTTCCCGGTTTTCGGAAGCTCCCACTTGTATGGCGTAATTTGTTTTAATTCCATTATCTTCTTCTCCTCAAGGTATCGTTATGCTGAAGCTATTCAAAAATCGAAGGTAAAGTTTTCCCTGATGTCTGCAGGGCTTATGGGCTGGAGGTAGAGATCCAGTTTGTATCCGGCAATTTCCCTGTTCTGGATCTTGAATTCAAACACCTGGTCCATTTTTCTGAAGACGGTTTTAGGACCGAAAAGCCACCGGGTCCCATACCAGACATCCCCCACGGCATATTTCAGTTCGTATTTTCCAACGGGCACGTGTTCAATAAAAGTCGAACCACCTCTGATGAAAGCAGAGAGGATTTCCAACCCGTTCGATGCATTGAGCAATTTCAAATAATAGTGCCTGCCATCGTTGCGTGTTTGGATGGAAAGCGGCGCTAACCCTTTATTATAGTTTTTATTGAGAGCGCCGTTCCGCGGCATGGGAACGGGTTTTGGCTGTAGGCGATGGAACTTGTACCAGCCCAGAAGAGACACCACCTGCCGTACCTCCCCGGAAGCAAGGAGTTGCCTGCAAATTTCGGGGGAGGTCATGATTTGTTGCTCGATCCACAATTTGAAACGGCTGTCTGTGGCAATATGGGGCCAATCCGGGTGTAGCTTGATAATGGCGCGCTGTCGTTGCAGGGCCTTGGTGAGCTCAGTGACGTCATCCACTCGAAATTCAAGAAAATAGTCATCCCGGAATTGTTGCACGGCGGCCAGGGTCTGTTCCCCCCAGACACCATCCAGAGGGTCTGTAGCATACCCGAACTTTTGGAGCGATTGTTGAATCTGCAGGATAGCGGATGACGCCGTTGCCGTGTTTTTTTTTGTTAGAGGCGTCAGGGAAGGGTCCTTGAAATAATGAACATACCGGCCCTCCGGAATCTGCTTGAGGAGTTTGGTCA
>CAYUBS010000244.1:0-2654 GCA_964443145.1 uncultured Wenzhouxiangellaceae bacterium
GCGGCGTTGGCAGCAGATGAAACCTGGTCCAGTGCACAATCCGGAATCATGCCCAATACCATCGCGTACTTCACATCGATATGACTGCCGAACGCGCCGGCGAGGCGGATCCGGTCAACTTGCTCCACACCCAGGTGGTCCATCAATAGACGGGCACCGGCATAAAGCGCGGATTTAGCCAGTTGAATCGCGCGCACATCGCCCTGCTCGATAAGGACCTTTGGTTCACCATCGTGCAGGAGATAGGAAAAAGTACGGTCACTGGCCTGCACGCGTGGACTTCTCGTGGCAGCATCGCCATTAATAGAACCATCTGAGCGAATGATACCGGCCAGGTACATGCATGCGATGGCCTCGATAATCCCCGACCCACAGATACCGGTGACCCCTTGCTCGCCGATGGCTTCCGCGAAACCAGACTGGTCCGACCACAGCTCACAGCCAATCACCCGGTAACGGGGCTCCAGTGTTTCTGTATTGATGCGCACGCGCTCAATGGCACCCGGTGCCGCACGCTGCCCACCACTGACCTGCGCGCCTTCAAAAGCCGGCCCGGTGGGGCTTGATGCCGCCAATAGCCGTTCCCGGTTACCCAGCACGATTTCGGCATTGGTGCCTACATCGATCACCAGGGTGATTTCTTCCCGATCCCAGGGCCTCTCCGCCAGCAGGACGGCAGCTGTATCGGCTCCGACATGCCCCGCGATACACGGCAACAGGTACACCCTCGCGTTCGGATGTAAGTGCAGGTCTATATCCCTGGCCCGAATATCCACCGCGTGATCAGTGGCGAGTGCAAACGGCGCCGTTCCCAACGGGGTCGGGTCCAGACCCAGTAGAAGGTGATGCATCACCGGATTTCCGACCATCGTAATCTCAATAACGTCTTCCACCGGTATTTCTGCCTGCTCTGCGGTTTGCGTAATGAGTTGGTTGACGGCCTTGCGAACGGCCCGGGTCATCTGCCCTGCCCCCTCGGCATTAAGCATCGCGTAAGACACGCGGCTCATCAGATCTTCCCCGAAGCGGATTTGTGGATTCATCGCACCGGCGCTAGCCAGCACCTCGCCGCTAGTCAGGTCGCATAAATGGACGGCAATCGTGGTAGAACCCACATCGATTGCGGCGCCGAATATCCGGTCGCGAAAGCCCGGCCACACGGCAATAAGCTGGCGTCCGTTACGGATTGCCACCGTGACCTGCCACTTACCTTCACGCAACGCAGCCTGCAACTGCTGTAGCAGCACAAGGCCGGAGTTCAATCCAGTTAAGCCCCACTCAACTTCCAGCGCACGCAACAGGCGTTGCAGATCACCCTCGGCTGCGTGCATATCGGGTTGTTCAACTTCAATGAAATACAAACGGATGACCGGATCCAGCTCAATGTCATGAGCCTCGCAGTCCTTGCGCACGACCTGCTGATGCACCTGGCTGCTTGCCGGCACATCTATGCGGATGTCACCCAGAATTTTCGCCTGGCAACTGAGCCGGTTGCCGGCTGCCAGCCGTCCACGCTGGAGGCAATATTGCTCTGTTTCACTCATTGAAGAGAGGTGTGCGCGGCTGGAAACAATATTTTCCCTGGCGAAGCTGCCCTCGATGGCTTCAACCTGGCAGCGACCACAACGCGCCCGCCCCCCACAGATCGAATCGATGTCTACACCCAGTTCACGGGCCGCCTGCAGAACCGGCGTACCCACCGCAAAGCGCCCCCGTTTTCCAGAAGGACTGAAAACAACGAGGGCATCGCTCAAGTGCGCCCCCGCCTGCGGCTGCTGCGGCGGGTGCGGGCCCCGGCGGCAGCCGGTTCACGGTAAGCCGAGATCCAGTTTGCGCACTGGGCATCATGATTCATCAACACGTTGGCACCGCGCACGGCCTGCATCAGTGAGGCCTCCAGCGGGTTGGTAATAGCGGACGTCATGCCGGCACCAATCGCCATGGCAAGGAAGGTTGGATTCAGGCCGGGCCGGTTGGGCAGGCCGAAGCTGACGTTCGATGCACCACAAGTGGTATTGACCTTCAGTTCGTCGTGCAGGCGCCTGATCAGCTTGAACACCTGTACACCGGCGTCGGCCATCGCCCCGACCGGCATGACCAGTGGGTCGACAACGATGTCGCAGGCGGGTATGCCGTAATCGGCAGCCCGTTCGACGATCTTCTTCGCCACCTCGAAACGTACATCGATATCGGTGGAGATACCGCTGTCGTCATTGCATATGGCGACCACGGCGGCACCGTGTTTTTTAACCAGAGGCAGTACCCGTTCCATGCGCTCCTCTTCACCGGTTACCGAATTCAGCAGGGCCTTACCCTGGTATGCCTCGAGCCCTGATTCCAGGGCCTCCAGCACGGAAGAGTCGATGGACAGCGGTACATCAGTCAGTGATTGAACCAGCTTTACCGCCTGCGCAAGCAAGGCCGGCTCATCGGCTAGCGGAATTCCCGCATTGATGTCAAGCACCTGGGCACCGGCGGCTATCTGTGCCATGGCATCCGCTTCGACGCGGCTGAAATCACCCGCTTTCATTTCTTCCGCCAACAGCTTGCGGCCGGTTGGGTTGATGCGTTCACCAATGACCACGAAGGGACGGTCGAATCCGATCACGACTTCCCTGGTGGCTGAACTGATTACCGTTTCGGTCATTTCATGA
>CAYUBS010000245.1:0-2649 GCA_964443145.1 uncultured Wenzhouxiangellaceae bacterium
TAGCCCTCCACTACACGCTCGATCAGAGGTTTATAGTGATCGGCGAATTTCTCCAGTGCAGTCCTGGCCCTGGAGAGATGGGTTTCAGTCATTGGAAGCGACAGGAAAAAGTCACCGCGGCTGCAAATTACTATGCCTTCCAGCAGCATTTCCATGTGTAGCAGCGGGCGCAGAGCCCGACATCCGGGGCTGATATCCGCTACTTTCTTTGTTGGTACTCTCGAAAAGTGAATCGCGATGATGGAACCCATTCCGTTGGCGTACATGGGCACCGATTTTGCTGCGAACAGTTCATTGAGCGAAAGCCGGAATGCTTCGGACCACTCGAAAAATTCTGCAGCGCGTTCCTGGGTGTAGATTTTGCTCAGGGCTGCACCGCCCGCTGCCATGGAGCAAACGTTGTTGTTGAATGTTCCGGCATGGTTCCAATTGCCTTTCAGCTTGGGATTGAAATGCGCCATGTATTCGGTTTTTCCACCGAATGCGCCGGTTGGCAGACCTCCACCAATAAATTTCCCCAGCGTGGTAAGGTCGGGCTCGATCCCCAGAAGTCCCTGGGCTCCTGACGGGCCAAGGCGGGCTGTTTTAACCTCATCAAAAATAAGCATGGCACCGGTTTCCCGGGTCATTACCCGGAGCATTTCGATAAAGGCCGTGTTTCCGGGAATGTTACCGCCGGCGCCCAGAATTGGCTCGACAATCACAGCCGCAAGCTCTTCACCCACTTCGTGTATCAGCTCTTTCGTCCCTTCGATGTCGTTAAAATCGGCAAGAATGAAATCGAAAGGCACGTTGAGCGCACAGCTTCCACCCGGGAATTTGATGACGCCACCGTGATAGGCGTCATTGAACGCGAGAATCCGATTACGCCCGGTATGGGCCCTCGCCGCAGTCAGGGCCATGAGATTGGCTTCGGTACCCGAGTTACAGAACCTGATTTGGTCAATGGCCGGAAATCTCGGGACGAGTAATTCCGCGAGTTCTCTTTCATAAGCCGTCGGAGCACCCATGGCCATTCCCATATCCATGGCAGTGTGCACCGCTGACTTGATGACTTTTTCCGAATGGCCAAACAAGCCGGCTGAATACTCGCCGACAAAATCAACATACCGGTGACCGTCGAGGTCATTCAGTTCGGCGCCTTCACCGAAAGTCATGGTCAGGGGGAACGGTTCATAATGCAGAACCGAACGTGTGTTGCCGCCGGGCAAATACTGCTCGGCACTCCTGTCTGCAGCCATGCTCAGCGGATTAGCAGATACATACCGCTCCCGTGCATCTTCAATTGCATGATTCAGCGATTCCATTTTCCCTTCCTAATTGAGTCCTTCAATAGCAATGGCGATGCCTTGCCCTACACCGATGCACATGGTGCAAAGTGCGAGCTTTCCGCCACCTTGCCGCAGTTGGTCCATGGCAGAAATCGCAATTCGTGCGCCGCTCATTCCAAGCGGATGACCCAGCGCGATGGCGCCACCGCGGGTATTGACCCTGGGATCATCATCAGCAAGCCCCAGTTGCCGGGTGCAGGCAAGCGCCTGGGCTGCGAACGCTTCATTGATCTCGAGGATGTCGAAGTCATCCAGGGTCAGGCCAAGCCGCTCCAGCAATTTGTTGGTTGCCGGGACCGGGCCAATCCCCATGATCCTTGGCGGAACTCCGGCGACTGCCATACCCAGGATGCGCGCCCGGGGTTCCAGCTTGTGGCGTCTGACGCCCTGTTCTGAAGCCAGCAAGAGTGCAGCAGCCCCGTCATTGATACCCGAGGCATTGCCTGCGGTGACTGTACCCTCGGGAAAGAGGGGTCTGAGTTGCGCAAGTTTCTCCAGCGAGGTATCGCGCGGGTGCTCGTCCCGGTCAACAATCAACGGGTCCCGCTTGCGTTGCGGGACAATGACGGGACAGATTTCCGCGGCGAGACGGCCATCCCGCTGGGCCTCGGCCGTCTTGGCCTGGCTCCACAAGGCAAACCGGTCCTGGTCATCACGGCTAATTGCATGTTCCTCTGCCAGGTTTTCAGCGGTCCTGGGCATGACATCAGTGCCGTACTGTTCCTGCAATTTTCGGTTGATAAACCGCCACCCCATGGTGGAGTCGTACATTTTGGGACTACGTCCCCATGCACTTTCAGCCTTTGCGATGACAAACGGTGAGCGCGACATGCTCTCCACGCCTCCCGCCATCATCAAATCGCCTTCTCCCGCCCTGATCGCATTGGCGCAACTACCAACCGCATTGAGGCCGGAGCCACACAGGCGGTTGATGGTGCAGGCCGGCACCTCCGGGGGTAACCCGGCCAACAAGCCGCTCATGCGCGCCACGTTGCGGTTGTCTTCTCCGGCCTGGTTGGCGCAGCCCAGCATTAAATCACCAAGGGCAGCCCAGTCAACGCCGGAATTTCTTTCCATCAGGGCCTTAATGGGGATCGCAGCCAGGTCATCGGTTCGAACAGGGGCTAGTCCACCACCGTAACGCCCAACGGGTGTACGGATACCATCACAAATGAATACGTCGGTCATTTTTGCAGTCCAGTTAATAGTCGAATTCAGATTTTCGGGCCGTCATTCAGCAGGCAAAATCGGTGCGCCGGTCTTTTTTTCTACCTCATCGAAACTGACACCCGGCGCCAATTCCACCACCCGGAACCCG
>CAYUBS010000246.1:0-2616 GCA_964443145.1 uncultured Wenzhouxiangellaceae bacterium
CAGCCGCTGCCTGCACCACGCTTCGCTCTGCATTGACAGTGTAGATACCACCATTAATCAGAACCAGGTCTGCGGGAACGACTGACACCGGGGCCTGTTCGCCGGTACCGGGTTCTTCAGCACAGGCTGCGAGGCAAAGCAGTAATACCGGCATAAAAACCTTTGAGACTTTCCGCATGTTCACATGCCCTCCAGTCCACGTTTGGACAATGCACGCGCGATGATCAGTCGCTGGATTTCACTGGCGCCTTCCCAGATACGATCAACGCGGATTTCGCGGCTAAACCGCTCAGCACAATTTTCACGCATGTAGCCGCGCCCGCCAAAAATCTGGACGGCCCGGTCGGCAATCCTGTAAGCGGCCTCGGATGCATAGAGCTTGGCAATCGAGCAGCGGGCATGGAGGGACTTCACGTCCTCGCCCCGGTCATGTGCTTCAGCCGCCTCGAAGGTAATCAGTCGTGCTGCCCATAACTCAGTGACGCTATCTGCCAGCATCGCCTGGACCAGTTGCTTGTCGACCAACTTACCGCCGTCCACTTCCCGCTCCTTCGCCCATGCCGTAGCTTCTTCGATCAGGCGGGCAGCAGCACCGCAATCGCGCGCCGCTATCATAAGTCGTTCGCGTCGGAACCAACTATGGGAAAAGGACATCCCGTCACCTTCATCCCCGATACGATTTTCAACCGGCACCAGCACGTTATTGAAACGTAATTCAGGGTGATGGTGGTCGAAGGTATGGCTGAACAGCGGAACACGCAACTCTTCAATACCGGCTGTGTCCTTATCAACGAAAAACATGGCATCGCTACCTGCATGAGGACCATTGACGAGCTTCGCCTGCAGGAAAAGATAGTCCGCCAGGTTGGCGCTGGTGACAAACCACTTGTCGCCGTTGATGCGGTAGCCTTCAGCAGTCAGCTCGGCAGTGGTGTTGACCACCACGTCTGAACCGGAATCTGCCTCGGTAATCGCGTAGCACTCCTTGCGTGCACCGCTCATCAAAGGCAGCACGTAGCGCTGTAACTGGTCGTCATTGCAGGCTTCAAACATCCACTCATGCGGTTCGGAAAAACACCAGCAAAGTGCGTTTGTAACCCGTCCCAGTTGCTCCCAGACCGCTACCTGATCGACAATCCGTAGTTTAAGACCGCCATGTTCATGCGGCGCATCCATGGAGCTGAATCCTAGTTTCACGGCCATTTTTTTGTGCCGTTTGCTGACATCTGCCGGCAGGCGGCCCTCATTCATCTCGGCATCCAACTCACAGGGGATTAATTCCTCTTCGGCGAAACGCCGCGCCTTTTGTTGCCATTCGAGGGTCGTTTTATCCAAATTCAATTTCACGCTTATCGCTCCACTCGCTCCTAATCAGATGCTCTGATCAGGAAAAATGTTTGTAAAAAGTCGTCGCCAGGTAGGACAGGCAAATTTGCCTGGCGTGTTCCAGCGTCATTGACCGCGGGTTGGTTAACAAATCAAGCCACAAGCCGGATGTCATCGCTGAAAGCCCCGCAGCGACCTGCGTAGCATCGACACCTTCATAGCCGCCCTCTTCTACCAGGTCTTCGCATACGTGCACCATTTCAATTCGATAGGCCATATCCCTGGTGGCGCATAGTTTCCGGTACGTTGGGCGCGACTTGCTCTCCCCCCAGAATGCGAACCATACGGCCAGCTTATTTCGGTCGCAGACCGGCGGCTTGAAATCTATCGCCACCATGGCGGCCAGCTTGTCGGCCGGCGCATCCCCGGCCCTGGAAACCGCCTTTTCCCAAGTTTCCCGGTACTGTTCGGAAAGGAAGCGCAGGGTTTCGACAAGCAAGCGGTCCTTGCTCTGGAAATGCAGGTTGATGATCCCCTGGCTCAGTCCGGCTTCACGTGCAACCGTTGCCATGGTGGTGTCAGACATGCCATTTTTCGCTACAGAACGAATGGTCGCCTGGATCAGCTGCTGTTGCCGCTCCTCTTTCGGTGCGGTCCGTTTCCTGCTCACGTCTTTAAGAGCTGCCTTAACCATCACAAGTAGAATCTCCAGTTGGAACCAAAGTATTTTTAACCGCAATAATATAAGCGACCGCCGAATACAATGCAATGAATGAACAATCATTCATTCGCTCTGGACAAGGACAGCGCGGATATGAGAACCTATGCTCCGTTTTACACACTGGATATCCCATGCCCCGCTCACTAGAACGCTCCAACCTCCAGCACCGGAAAGCCCTTGGCAAATTGCCGCTGGGTGTTTCATCCAATTTCCGTTACTGGGGTGAAGACAAGACCATATATATTGACCATGGCAAAGGCGGACGCCTGTGGGACATCGACGGTAACGAATACATTGATTATCGAATGGGCTACGGACCAGGCATCCTCGGCTATGCCGACCCCCGGGTCGATGAAGCCGCCCGGGCAGGGATGGAGATAGGGGGCGTATTCGCGCTCTCAACTGAACGTGAGTATGAAGTAGCCAAACGCATCTCCAAGATGGTTCCCGCTGCAGAACTGGTCCGATTCTCAAATTCCGGAACCGAGGCCGTCATGGCCGCATTGAGATTGGCCCGGGCCCACACCGGCAAAGACTCCCATATTGTTGTCGAAGGCGGGTACCACGGC
>CAYUBS010000247.1:0-2519 GCA_964443145.1 uncultured Wenzhouxiangellaceae bacterium
CTCTTATCCTGTTGCTGATGGGTGGCTTCATGTTGTCCACGGCCATGGCAGATTCGGGCGCCCACCGCCGGATTGCCATGTTCATGGTCAATGTGTTTGGTGGCGGAAGTGCCCGGGGACTGGTGCTGGGGTTCATGGCTGCCGCCGCGGTGCTCAGTATGTGGATATCCAACACGGCGACCACACTGATGTTGTTACCGGTGGCACTGGCCGTATTAGAACAGTCTGATGACCGCCGGCTCGCAGTCCCACTGCTACTCGGCATTGCCTATGCAGCCAGTATCGGCGGACTGGGCACACCCATTGGCACGCCACCCAACCTGGTATTCATGCAAGTGCACCTCGATCAGTTCGGCACCACACCCAGCTTCCCGCAATGGATGAGCTGGGGGCTGCCGGTGGTCTTCCTGATGGTGCCACTGTCGGGCCTGTGGTTAACCCGGGGAATTAAACTGGCCCACCCGATTGAGCTTCCTGCGGTCGGACGCTGGAGCCCTGCGGAAAAACGCGTGATGATGATGTTTGGCCTGACAGCCTTTTTCTGGATTACGCGGCAAGCCCCCTTTGGTGGCTGGAGCGAATGGCTGGGCCTGCGGTCTGCCAATGATGCCTCGGTTGCACTGATCGCCGTTGTGCTGATGGCGGCGCTGCCTAACGGCGAAGGCGGCAGGCTGTTGCGCTGGGAAGCGGCCCAGAAAATCCCCTGGGGAGTCTTGCTGTTGTTTGCCGGCGGAATCGCGATCGCCAGTGCTTTCGTGCAAAGCGGATTGGCGGACATCCTGGCCAATCAACTGGGGGCCCTTGCCAGGCTTCCAACCTGGTTGCTGGTCTTATCGATTTGCCTGAGCGTGACGTTCCTGACCGAGGTGACCAGCAACACCGCGACCTCCAGCCTGTTGATGCCGGTGCTCGCTGTAACTGCGGCCACTACAGGAATCAGCCCGATGCTTTTGATGGTGCCGGCCGTGCTAAGCGCCAGTTGTGCCTTCATGTTACCGGTGGCGACCGCACCCAACGCCATTATGTTCGGCAGCGACCGGGTCAGCATCAAGGATATGGCCAGAGCAGGTTTCGTGCTGAATATTCTTGGAGCCTTTGTCATTACGGCGGTATGCTTGCTTGTTCTTGACTAAAGGCCGCAACAGACTATGGATTGTACTCATGCCTTGCTGACCCTGTTTCTGCTGGCCCCCTGCGGTGAGCAGAGCGGCGAATCGATCGACCTGGCCATTGCCGATTCACTGGCCGGGGCAGAACGCACTCAGTCGGACTTGAAGCATGACCCCTTCCGGCGCCCGGACCTGGTATTGAGTTTCTTTGAAATCAAACCCGGAATGACCGTGCTGGACCTTTTTTCGGGCGGTGGTTACTACACCGAAATCATCAGCCGGGTGGTGGGCGAAAATGGCAAAGTAGTTGCACATAACAACGCCGCCTATCTTGCTTACGCCGCCGATGACCTGAAAGGGCGATACGCCGAAAATCGTTTGCCCAACGTCGAGCAGGTGACGGCAGAAGCAGACCAACTTGAATTGCCGGAAAACACATTCGACGCTGCAGTGGCCATGCTGACCTGGCACGATTTTTATTACCTGGACGAGGAAAACGGATGGCCCGCCATCGACGAGAAAGCACTGGTGGAAAAATTATGTAAGGCGCTCAAGCCGGGGGCTGTTCTTGGAATTACTGACCATGTTGCTGCCGCCGGCAGTGATCCCGATGAAACTGCACAGGCTCTGCACCGAATCGACCCGCAGCGCATCAGAGATGGGCTGTCTGGCAGTTGCTTTGTTTACGAAGGGGAAAGTGAAGTACTGCATAATCCTGAAGACGATATCGACCAGCCCATGTTCGCACAGGGAATCCGTGGGCGAACTGACCGCATTGTTTACAAATTCCGTCGTCGAAATTAAGACCGGGTCACCATTCCCGGGCTATTTCTTTGGCATATACAGATCGGTGACCGTGCCCTCATAGACTTCGGCGGCCATTGCCACACTCTCTGACAGAGTTGGATGGGGATGAACCGTCAATCCAATATCCCCTGCCTCTGCACCCATTTCTATGGCAAGAGCACACTCGGAGATCAGATCTCCTGCATTGGGTCCGATGATGCCTGCACCGATGATCCGGTTTGAGGCTTCATCGAACAACAGCTTGGTGAAACCCTCGGTCCGGTCGATGCCGATTGCACGCCCACTCGCAGCCAGCGGAAACTTTCCAACGCCGTACTTCAATCCATCTTCAGTGGCTTCCGCCTCGGTCACGCCTACCCAGGCAATTTCCGGATCGGTATATGCGACCGATGGAATCACCCTGGCGTCGAAGGCGCTCTTGTGTCCGGCACACACCTCGGCAGCCACTTTTCCTTCATGGGTGGCCTTATGCGCCAGCATCGGCTGACCAACGACATCACCGATGGCAAAGATATTCGGCACATTCGTCCGCATCTGCTTGTCGGTGGGGATAAAACCGCGACTGGTTACCTCGACACCCGCGGCCTGCGCATTGATTTTTCC